>CACZSO010000043.1 GCA_902783795.1 uncultured Eubacteriales bacterium | reverse complement strand
TCCGAAGGCCAAGGCGCCTACTGAGATCATAGCTATGGCGGCATCTCCCTTGATCTTCGCGTTCTGCCCCGTGCGAAGCAGCAGCACTGCACTGATGACGGTGATGGGCAGGACGATGAACATTTCATTGGAAAGATTCAAGACCGCAGCGATCGCGATAGCCCCAAAGGCCACATGAGAAAGTCCGTCGCCTATAAAGGAACACCGCTTCAATACAAGGGTTACCCCAAACAGAGAAGAACAAAGAGCGATCAGCACCCCCACGATCAGGGCATAACGGACAAAAGGATACTGCAGGTAAAGCGCAAGTTTTTCAAACATTATGCTTCACCGCCTTCCTGCTGCATGAGGAAATACTGCCCCACTTCACTTTCCAGATATTCATCCCTGGTACCGAAAAAGACCTTGGCACCGATGTGCAGGATATGGCTGGCATAATGCACAGCCGCGGCAATGTCATGACTGATCATAATGACCGTGATGCCTTCCTGGTTCAGGTCTGCGATCAGATGATACATTTCCACTGTCACCTTCGGGTCCAGTCCGGACACCGGTTCGTCCAGCAATAAGACTTTCCTGGTGGCACATAAAGCCCTGGCCAGGAGCACGCGCTGCTGCTGTCCTCCGGAAAGTTCCCGGTAGCATCGATTTGCCATGGAAGCAATGCCCATGCGCTTCATATTGTCTTCTGCCAGCTGTTTTTCCTCTTTACTGTAAAAAGGCCGGAGACCACATCGGCCCTGGCAGCCGGAAAGCACGATCTCCCTTACCGAGGCCGGAAAATCCCGCTGGACCATGGTCTGCTGAGGCAGGTAGCCGATCTCGTTCTTTTTTAACCCATCGCCGATCAGGATCTGGCCGCCAAAAGGTTCCTGCAGGTTCAGCAGTGTTTTCATCAATGTGGTCTTTCCGGACCCGTTTTCTCCTACGATGCAGAGATAATCTCCTTCGTCCACAGTGAAATTCAGGCCCTCCACGATAGAATGCGCATCGTAGCCAAGAGACAGATTCCGGGCTGTTATCAATGCCATGTTTCCGCCTCCTTTACTTCAATGCGTCCTTCAGGACGGACAGATTCTTTTCCATGATGGAAAGGTAAGTCATCCCCTTTTCCATGTCTTTAGCCGATGCTGCCTGCATGGAATCCAGAGTCAGGATCTGCTGGTCTTTCGTCCGGGTGTTCCGGATGATAGTCTCTGCTATCCGGTGATCATTACCTTCAATGGTCATCACCGCCTTCAGTGACAGTTCATTTATCTTTTCCGCCAGAAAAGTGATAGTCTCAAAACTGGCTTCTGTCTCCGCTGAACAGCCGGCAAACGCAGCATAATAGTTCAAGCCGTAATCATCCACCAGATAACGGAAGGGGAAACGGTCGCCGAAAAGCAGCGTCCTTACAGAGGCATCAGACACAGCCGACTGATATTCTGCATCCAATGTGTCCAGCTTTTCAATATAAGTTTCAGAATTCTTTTTGTAAGTCTCTGCATGATCAGGATCGATCTTCTGGAGGGCGGCGGCAATGCTTTCCGTAAACAAGGCTGCATTCCGAAGAGAAAGCCAGACATGCTCATCGTACTCTTTCTCATCCTCTTCTTCCGGGTCTTTCTGCATGCCTTCGATGATATCTTCTTCTTTTACCGCATCTCCCAGCACATCCATCAGGCTGATGACAGTCATATCTTTTTTTGTGGCGCCTTTAAGGGCATCCGCCACCCATTCATCAGACTCCCCGCCTACATAAATAAAAAGATCACAGTCCGTCATCTTAAGGATATCCGCTGCGGAAGGCTGGAAACTGTGGATATCCACACCGGAATCCAGCAACATCGACACTTCCGCCTGGAAAGGATCATCCCCCAGGACATTCAGGACCCAGTCATATTCGGGAAAAACAGTGGCCACGATCCGGATCTTTCCAGCCTCATTTTCTTTCTGACTCCCGCCGGAACCACAGGCAGAAAGGCTGCTCACACTCAGCAGGACAGCTATAAAAAGAGCTAAGGTTTTTTTCACTTTAAACCTCGGTATCATCTTATTTTTGGGTACAAAAACACAGGGGCAGACGCATGTCATAACTGACACCGCATACCCTTGCCAATGTTTTCAGCTGCCTATGTTACATGCAAGACTCGCACAGCCCGTAAAAGACTGTGCGCATGGGATCCATCTTAAAATGATGGTCTGACATGAGATGCAACTGTATCTCATTCAATTCATCACAATGCAGGTGGATCAGTTTTCCGCACTTTTCACATTTACAATGAAAACAGATCTCCGCATCCACATGGCTGTCCGGAGCTACATATTCATAGCAGGCCGCACTTTTCTCATCAATGATATACTTTTTGATGATCCCTTCATCCACCAGACTTTCCAGGTGACGATATACCGTAGACTGTCCGATGGGTGCTTCGTGGGCTTTCAAGTAGTCGCAGACATCGCCGGCCGTGACATGGACTCCCGGCACTGTTTCAAAATAGCTTATCAGGATCTCCCGCTGTTTTGTTTTATATTTTGACCGAGAATTCATGACTTACCTCCATGTTCAAATGTGGGAACCGTTCCCAATTATAGCATTTCTTTCTGTTTTGTCAAGCAATCCGGGAATAATTCTCAAATTAGCTCAGAAACATTCTCTGCTAAAGCTACCTCCAGCTCCCCTGTTTATATAATGATTCCCCTGGTATGGTCTATCTCATGCTGTATGATCTGCGCGATCCATCCGGTATATTTTTCCCGATGCTTCTTAAAGGAGCTGTCCTGATATTCTACTTCAATGTTCTGAAAACGGGTGGTCCTGCGCACTCCGTCCAGGGAAAGACATCCCTCTTCTGTCTCATAAGGCGTATCTTTTTTCACGATCACCGGGTTGTACATGACCACATTCATCATGCCCATATTTACGATGATGATCCGCTTTTTCACACCGATCATATTCGCCGCCATGCCCACACAGCGGCCGGCATTCGCCTGAAGTGTATCCTGAAGATCCTGCCCCACAGAAAGATCTGCCAGAGCAGCATTTTCAGCCTTCTGAGAAAGGAAAAAGATATCACGAATAATGGGTCTGATCATTCCGCTGCCTCTTCCACAGTTTTGTTCCTGGTTTCACTTTTTATCTTCCTCTTTGATCCACTCGCTCCAGCTTGTGGTATAGTTTCCGTTCATTTCCTGAAGGTAATCATAGATCTGCCGGATGCGTTTTGCCCGAAAGGCGTAGACATCGGCAATATCGCTGCTTTTATCCACATAAGGAAAGTAGCTGCTGCCGGTCATGGCATGGCGCAGCATAATGTCCTCAAAGGAGACTACCGGATTCTTCATCATATCGTAGATGGCCATGAAGATGCCCGTACGGCTCTTACCGGCCTGGCAGTGAAAATGCACCCAGATCTGGTCCATATCCACGCTCTTTACAAAATCGATGAACCTATCGATGGCTACTTCTTCGGGCCAGCTGTGATCCTGGCAGGGAAGGCGTAGATAATGAAAACCTTCGCTTTCCACCAGCTCCTGTTCCGTCTTCCATGTCTCGACCGCGATCTCTGCACTCTCGCCCTTCACATTATTGAATACGGCATAGGCTGTTATGGTCTTGCCAGGCAATGCACTGAAGCGTTCACGTTCATCTTTCTCTGCTTCTTCCAGCGTCTTTCCCTTGTTTGCCCAGTTGTGATCCCCGTACCAGGAGATCGATATGCCATTAATGAGAGCATGATCTTCTAT
>CACZSO010000042.1 GCA_902783795.1 uncultured Eubacteriales bacterium | reverse complement strand
TGGAGCTGGGAACATCAACAGTATCATGTTTTGCAGTGTTAGCGTTACGGATTCTTGTAAGCATATCCGCAATCGGATCACTCATAGTCATATTCTGTTCCTCCTGTTACCAGCTTGCTTTCTTAACGCCCGGGATCTCACCCTTGTACGCCAGTTCTCTGAAGCAGATCCTGCAGATGCCGTACTTTCTTAAATAGGCATGAGGACGGCCGCAGATGCTGCAGCGTGTGTAAGCCTGCGTAGAAAACTTAGGTGCGCGTGACTGTCTGATCTTCTTAGAAGTTTTAGCCATTTTTTCCTCCTTATGCCTCGGTGACCTTTTCAAAAGGCATGTTGAAAAGGGTCAGCAGTTCTCTGGCTTCCTCGTCCGTCTTGGCACTGGTGACAAAAATGATGTCCATGCCGCGGGTCTTGTCGATCTTATCATAATCGATCTCGGGGAAGATCAGCTGTTCCTTGATACCTAAAGCGAAATTACCTCTGCCGTCGAAAGCGTTGGCATTCACGCCGCGGAAGTCACGGACACGGGGAAGGGAAAGGTTGATCAGCCTGTCGGCAAAATCATACATTCTCTCACCTCTAAGGGTCACTTTGCAGCCAATGGGCATGCCTTCACGGATCTTGAAGTTAGCCACGGACTTCTTAGCCTTTGTGATAACGGCCTTCTGTCCGGTAATGGTCTCCATATCAGCTACGGCTGCGTCTAAAAGCTTCGCGTTTTCTTTCGCTTCGCCGACACCCATGTTCACTACGATCTTCTCTAACTTCGGCACCTGCATGATGTTCTTATAACCGAACTTCTTCATCAGGGCCGGAACCATTTCGTTTTTATAGGTTTCCTGTAATCTGTTCATTTAGACCTCCCTGAAAATCACAGCACATCGCCGGTCTTCTTGTTGATGCGGACTTTCTTTCCGTCCTTAACATCAAAACCGACTCTGACGCCCTTGCCGTTGACGCAGTACATCACATTAGAGATATCGATGGGAGCTTCCTTCTCGATGATGCCGCCGTTGGGGTTCATCTGGTTCGCCTTCGTATGTCTCTTGACTACGTTCACGCCTTCCACCACGACTCTGTGGTTCTTCATATCAACAGAGAGGACCTTGCCTTCCTTGTCTTTATCCTTGCCGGCGATCACAATGACATTGTCGCCTTTTTTAATCTTCATTGCCATAGTGATTTCTCCTTATAATACTTCGGGTGCCAAAGACACGATCTTCATGAACTGACGGTCACGGAGTTCTCTGGCCACAGGCCCGAAAATACGGGTGCCGCGAGGTGTCATGTCATCTTTGATGATGACAGCCGCATTCTCATCGAAGCGGATGGAAGAACCGTCTTTACGATGGCATCCACGCACGGTACGCACCACAACTGCCTTCACGACATCGCCCTTTTTCACCATGCCGCCGGGGGTAGCATCCTTAACGGTGGCTACGATGATATCGCCGATACCGGCATATCTTCTGACTGAACCGCCCATGACACGAATGCACAGAAGTTCCTTCGCGCCGGTGTTGTCAGCTACTTTTAATCTGCTTTCCTGTTGAATCATAATAATTCTCCTTTCAGTATAAAACGCTGATTACTTGGCGCGTTCGATGACTTCCACGAGTCTCCATCTCTTCAGTTTTGAAAGAGGTCTGGTTTCCATGACTCTGACGGTATCACCTACGTTGCATGTGTTATCCGAATCTTCAGCGTAAAGCTTGTAGGTCTTCTTTACGATCTTACCGATAACAGGATGCTTGACATTGTCCTGAACAGCAACAACGATCGTTTTATCCATCTTATTGCTGACGACTTTACCCGTACGGGTCTTTCTTAAATTTCTTTCCATAGTGTCCTCCTGTTATTTCGCTTTCTCGGCGATGATCGTCTGGATGCGGGCAATGTTTCTGCGCACATCTCTGATCCTTGCGGAGTTATCCAGCTGGTTGGTGGCATTCTGGAAACGTAAGTTGAACAGTTCCTTCTTCTGAGCCACCAGCTCTTCATTAAGCTGCTCGGCTGTCTTTGCTCTCAGTTCATCTGTATAAGTCTTAGTCTTCATTAGCTACACCGCCTTCCAGATCCTTCCTGGAAACGATCTTACACTTCACAGGAAGTTTGTACATGGCCAGCCGCAGCGCTTCTTTCGCTGTTTCTTCCGGCACGCCGGCGATCTCGAAGAGAACGCGGCCCGGTTTCACGACGGCCACCCAGTATTCGACAGTTCCCTTACCGGAACCCATACGGGTCTCAGCAGGCTTTGTGGTGATGGGCTTATCAGGGAAGATCTTGATCCACACCTGGCCGCCACGTCTGACATAACGGGTGATAGCAATACGGGCTGCTTCGATCTGATTGGATTTGATCCACGCAGGTTCCATAGCCACTAAGCCGAATTCACCGTTAGAAACTGTATTTCCTCTTAAAGCCTTGCCTCTCATAGTTCCGCGGAACTGTTTGCGGCGCTTTACTCTCTTAGGCATTAACATAGTTATCTGTCGCTCCCTTCCTTAGTATTTTTCGTCGGGAGGATCTCACCCTTGTAGATCCAGACCTTAACACCGACCTTGCCGTACTGGGTATCAGCTTCTGCAAAGCCGTAGTCGATATCTGCACGAAGTGTCTGAAGCGGGATGGTGCCTTCTGAGTAGAACTCAGTACGGGCAATATCCGCGCCGCCCAGACGTCCGCCGCAGGAAGCCTTGATGCCTAAAGCACCGGCTTTCATCGTCCGCTGCATGGTGGATTTCATGGCACGGCGGAAGGACACACGGTTCTCCAGCTGCTGTGCGATGTTCTCTGCCACGAGCTGAGCATCTCTGTCGGGACGTTTGATCTCTTTGATGTCAACGAAGAGCTTCTTGGAAGTAAGCTTGCCTACTTCTGTTTTCAGTTTCTCTATCTCAGAGCCGCCCTTGCCGATCACCACGCCGGGTTTTGCCGTATGGATGATCACACGGATACGGTCTGTGGATCTTTCGATCTCGATCTTGGAAACGCTGGCGTTCGCAAGTTTCTTCTTGATATAGGTTCTGATCTTGTGGTCTTCTGTAAGATTAGCCGCAAAATCTTTCTCGGCATACCAACGGGAATCCCAGTCTTTGATAATGCCGACTCTCATGCCGTGAGGATTAACTTTCTGACCCATAAATGCCTCCTTTATTTCTCATCCAAAATGACGGTGATGTGGCTGTAGCGCTTCAGAATACGGTAAGCACGGCCCTGTGCCCTGGGCTGGATGCGCTTCATGATCGGTCCCTGGTTTGCGTAGCATTCTGCCACATACAGGTTATCCGGATTCAGACCGCTGTTATTCTGAGCATTAGCTGCTGCCGACTGAAGAAGTTTCCTGATCAGTGTCGAAGCATATCTCGGGTTGTAAGTTACGACGGCCAGTGCTTCGTTATAATCTTTGCCCCGGATGGAATCCAGGACGAAGCAGGCCTTCTGGACGGATACGCGGGCGTTGGACAGCTTAGCCCTGGGCCTCATATCCTTTTCTGCATTTCTTTCTCTCTTAATCTGGCTCCTATGTCCTTTTGCCATGATTATTGCCTCCTTGAAATCTGGAATTAAAGTTCACGCCCCGCACCCAACAGGCCCGTGCGTGTCGCAGCTTAAACCATAGTCCAAGCCACGCGCCGTGATCTTCGCTCCGCCCGAAGGATCAGGCGGAGTTAAATACATCACGGTGTCAGCCTTCCCCTTGAGGGGAAGGTGTCAGCAAAGCTGACGGATGAGGTGTCAAGACCTCTTATCGTCTTTTCCGTGGCCTCTGTAAGTCCGGGTAGAAACGAATTCGCCCAGCTTATGTCCGACCATATCCTCAGTCACGTAGACCGGGATGTGCTTTCTGCCGTCATGAACAGCAAAGGTATGGCCGACGAAGGAAGGAAAGATGGTAGAACGGCGAGACCATGTCCGGATCACGGACTTCTGGCCGGATGCGTTCATCGCGTCAACTCTCTTCAGCAGATACTCGTCAGCGAACGGACCTTTCTTTAAAGAACGTGCCATAATGCTTTCCTCCTGTCTTATTTGATGGCCCTGCCGTCTTTACGGCGGATGATGAGCTTGTTAGAAGCTTTGTTCTTCTTCCTGGTCTTTAAGCCGAGTGCAGGCTTGCCCCAGGGAGTAGAGGGACCGGGACGGCCGATGGGTGCACGTCCTTCACCACCGCCATGCGGATGGTCGTTCGGGTTCATGACTGAACCACGGACTGTGGGACGGATGCCCATATGGCGCATACGGCCGGCTTTGCCGATGTTGATCAGGTTATGATCGCCATTGCCTACGACACCGATAGTAGCGCGGCAGTCGATGGGGACCATTCTCATCTCGCCGGAGGGAAGACGCAGGGTGGCGTACTTGCCTTCCTTAGCCATCAGCTGTGCGGAAACACCCGCGGAACGGACCAGCTGTGCACCGGCGCCGGGGTAAAGCTCGATGTTATGGATCTGCGCACCGATGGGGATAGCGGACAGCGGCAGGCAGTTGCCTGTCCTGGCCTCAGCATTGGCGCCGTTCATAACGGTCTGGCCTACCTGCAGGCCTTCAGGAGCCAGGATGTAGCTCTTGACGCCGTCAGCGTAGGTGATCAGCGCGATATTCGCTGTACGGTTCGGATCGTATTCGATGGAAACGACTTTCGCTTCGATATCGTCCTTATTCCGCTTGAAATCTACAAAACGGTATTTCCTTCTGGAACCGCCGCCCTGATGACGGACAGTGATCTTACCCTGGTTGTTGCGGCCGGAGTTCTTCTTTAAAGAAGCCGTAAGGGACTTCTCCGGAGTTGCCTTCGTGATCTCTTTGAAATCACTGCCGGACATCTGCCGCCGGGAAGGTGTATAGGGATTATATTTCTTAATGCCCATGATGGTTTGTTCTCCTTTAAATGATTTTATCGGGCTGTCCTGTGAATGATTCGCAGGTTCACGGCACCCAGGCAAAGGTGAGCCGCCGGTGCCTGCTGCCCATAGGATGAGGTCTTACGATGCTGTTTCAGACGCATGCGCCTCATTAGGAAGGCCTTACAGACCGCCGAAGATCTCGATCTCTTTGCTGTCCTCAGTCAGCTGGACAACGGCCTTTTTGATCTTGCTGGAGTAGCCCTGGGTCAGACCCATGCGGCGCTTCTTGCCGCCACGGTTCAAGGTGTTGACTTTCTCGACCTTGGTGCCGGGGAACATCTTCTCCACTGCTTCCTTAATCATGGTCTTGTTTGCATCCGGATGGACCAGGAAGGTGTACTTCCTCTCCCCCATGGCAAGCATGGACTTTTCCGTAACGACCGGCTTAAGGATCACATCATAATACTGTACATTAGCCATTACGCGTAAACCTCCTCGATAGCCTGTGCGGCAGCCTTCGTGATGACGATGCTGTCGTATTTCAGAATGTCGAACACATTCATGGCGCCGGCATTCGCTGTCTTTACGTTCTCTACGTTCCTGGCGGAAAGGATCACATTCTTATCATCCTTATCCAGTACTACATAAGCCTTTTCGACGTTGAGATTCTTTAAGACTTCCACAAATTTCTTTGTTTTGATCTCATCCAGCGTAAGGTCCTCGAGCACATAGAACTTCTCTTCAGCAACTCTGGAAGACAGGGCGCCCTTTAAAGCAGCCTGTTTTTCCTTGCGGTTCAGCTTGAAAGAGTAATTTCTGGGAACCGGGGCGAATACCACGCCGCCGTGTGTCCACTGAGGTGCTCTGGTAGAGCCCTGACGAGCATGACCGGTGCCCTTCTGTCTCCAGGGTTTGATGCCGCCGCCGGAAACTTCTGCACGGGTCTTTGCTTTCTGGGTGCCCTGGCGCTTTGCTGCCAGATGGGCGGTCACGGCCATCTTAATGAGATGTTCGTTTACCGGAACGGCAAACACACTGTCATTAAGTTCCATGGTGCCGGTCACATTGCCCTGCATATTGTAAACAGAAACTGTTGCCATATGTTTTTCCTCCTTTCACCCTTTCTTACTTCTGACCCTTGACGGCTTCTTTTAAGGTGATCAGCGATTTTCTCGCGCCGGGGACAGAACCCTTGACAAGGATGAGATTGTTCTCGGCATCCACGCGGACGATCTCCAGATTCTGGATAGTGGTCCTTACGGAGCCCATATGACCGGGCATTCCCTTACCCTTGCGGACATGGGACGGTGTGGCGCTGGAGCCGTTGGAACCCTGATGACGGTGGAACTTGGAACCGTGGGTCATGGGTCCTCTGTGCTGACCATATCTTCTGATGGCGCCCTGGTAGCCTTTGCCCTTTGAGATAGCGGTGACATCGATCTTATCGCCTTCGGCGAAGATGTCAGCCTTGATCTCGTCTTTCACACTGTAATCAGCCGTGTTTTCGAAGCGGAACTCTCTGATGTAACGCTTGTAAGAGACCTGTGCTTTGTCAAACGTGCCTTTCTTCGGCTTCGTGACCAGCTTTTCTCTGATGTCGGCATAACCGACCACCACCGCTTCGTAGCCGTCATTCTCTTCTGTCTTCACCTGAAGGACAGAACAGGGACCAGCTTCAAGCACGGTTACCGGAATGAGAAGACCAGTCTTATCGAAGATCTGGGTCATTCCGACTTTTGTCGCTAAGATCGCTTTCTTCATTTTTACCTCCTGTTAAGCTCTACAGCGGATTAGGCGTTTCGCCCAATCATCCTAGAAATACAGCAGATATACGGATATATCGACCATTTCCGGATATATTCTTAACGGGCCTTTCGCCCGAGAAGATCGAATTTTTGTCAGATCATCTTGATATTGATGCTGACGCCGGCGGGCATTTCCAGTTTGGACAATGCATCGACCACCTTCTGGTTCGGAGCGACCACGTCGATAAGTCTCTTGTGGGTCCTCTGCTCGAACTGCTCACGGCTGTCCTTATATTTGTGGACGGCCCTTAAGATGGTGACCACCTGCTTCTTTGTGGGAAGCGGCACAGGACCGGAGACCAGGGCGCCTGCCTTTTTGCAGGTATCCACGATCTTCGCGGAT
>CACZSO010000041.1 GCA_902783795.1 uncultured Eubacteriales bacterium | reverse complement strand
TTTTTCCTGGCGGAGGCAGCCTGTCATTCTCTGGACCTGAAGATATTTATCCCTGACGGGTTCCGGAAACTGGCAGCCTATGACGAGCAGCATCATACGGGTCTTGCAGACACTCTGGAACTATACCTCTATTACGGAGGCATGCCCCGGGAGGCGGTCCGGGAACTTTGTATATCGAAGAGTACGGCCTACTACCGGCTGGAGAAGATCCGCGAACTTTCCCGGCTGGATCTGGAAAACGGAGCTGTCCGCCTTCAGGTCATGGTGGCCGTGGCCGCGTACAAGCTTTATGGGAAAAGCATTCTGTAAGGGGTGGCCCGGCGGCCCCCTTTTCTTTTTCTGATATATGTGGTATAATATAAACAAATAATGCCGGAGAATGATGTGAAAGTGGGGAACAGGATCGGAAGACAGCACTCTGTATATCGGAAAGTGGAGACTGGCCGGCGGGAAACCGGCGGATACGGAGAGCCGGTGGGAGTTTGGAAAAACCATAGATCCATAAGATAAAGGTGAAATGAAGGCAGAAAGGAGGAGGACAGGATGAGTGATTCTCTGCCATGGGATGGCTATTATCCGCGGCCGCGCCTGATGCGTGGTGAGTGGCTTAATTTAAATGGTTCATGGGATTTTTATGTGGGCAATGACCCTGAAAAACTGAAGATCATGGTCCCGTATCCTCCGGAGTCCAGACTGTCAGGTTATGGAAAACGTATCCCGGATGAAGCGGATGTGACTTATGTCAGGACCTTTTCTCTGCCGGAAGGCTTCCGTCGTTCCCGGGTGCTGTTACATTTCGGTGCCGTGGACCAGACAGCAGAAATCTGGCTGAACGGCTGCTGCATCGGCACCCATGAGGGAGGCTATACCCACTTTACCTTTGATATTACGGAGCAGGTAAAAAAGGAAAATAACCACCTGACGGTGCGGGTCACTGATCATCTGAGCGATAAAAGATTCCCTTATGGAAAACAGAAACATAAAAACGGCGGCATGTGGTACACCCCGGTCACCGGGATCTGGCAGACGGTGTGGGTGGAAAGTGTACCTGAGATCTATATTCAGGATGTCAAAGTCACCACGAACCTTCACAGGGCTGAATTCACCCTGGCGCTGAACCAGGATGCAGATGTCCCGGCTGTCCTCACCGTAAATACGGATGAGGGACCGGCCAATATTCCTTTTGAGGGCGGGAAGGCTGTCTTTGACTATGAAAAGGCGGAAGCCTGGTCGCCGGAACATCCGAAAATATATGAATGTACCGTGAGGGCCGGGGAAGATGAGATCAGTTCTTACTTCGCCTTCCGCACCTTAAGCGTCAGCAGCATCGGCGGCATCTCCCGGCTTTGCCTGAATGACCGGCCTTATTATTTCCATGGTGTGCTGGACCAGGGTTATTTTGAAGACGGCATCTTTACGCCGAAGGATCCGGAAAGCTACCGGAATGATCTGATGCTGTTAAAAAGCTGCGGTTTCAATATGCTGAGGAAGCATATCAAGATCGAGCCGGATTATTTCTATTATCTTTGTGACGTCATTGGGCTTGTGGTATTCCAGGACATGGTGAATAATGGAGAATACAAGTATTTCCGTGACACGATCCTGCCTACGCTGAAACAGAAAAACCGGAAGGACCATAAGCTGAACCGGGATCCGGAAACACGCAGCATGTTTAAACAGACGGTGAAAGAGACCATTGACCAGGTCTCCGGTTTCCCCTGCATCTGTTACTATACCATCTTCAATGAAGGCTGGGGCCAGTTCGAAAGCACGGAGATGTACCGGTATGTGAAATCTCTGGACCAGTCCCGGTTTGTGGATTCCGCTTCCGGATGGTTCAAGGGCGGCCAGAGTGATGTGATCTCAGAACATATCTACTTCAAGGACCCGGTCATAGAGACCGGCAGCCTTCCTTATGTGCTTTCCGAGTACGGCGGCTATACCTTCCGGACCGAAGGACATTTGTACCGGCCGGAAAAGGCTTATGGCTACGGAGCTTATAAAACGAAGGAAGATTACCGGGCAGCGGTAGAGCGCCTGATGGAAGAAGTGATCCTTCCCCAGGTGGATAAAGGCCTCTGCGCCGATATCTACACCCAGATCTCAGATGTGGAAGAGGAGATCAACGGCCTTATCACTTATGACCGGCAGGTCATTAAGGTGAATCCTCTCAGGATGCGGGAGATCGCAGAAAAAATGAAGGCAGTGTATGAAGCTTATTCCTTATGATCCGTGTTTCCTGGAAAAGATCCGTAAGATCGATGCATCGGCGGCCCAGCAGCTGGAATTTAATAAGGATGTGTTCGTAACGACAGCCACTCTTTCAGTGTCAGATGATGAAGAGACCTTGTATGGTTTTTCCTACATATCCCTTGGAACGCTGAATTACGGGGTTTTTAACCTGAATGCAGAGTTGGGGGCTGATCCTTCTTATGAGGATGCTTTTGAGGTCTTAGAGGCCCTTACAGAAGCCCTGAAGGAAGCCTTTATTAAGCTGAGGCCGGAGATCCCCCATGAGAAGGTGTATCTTACCGCCTGGTGTGCGGAAGGCCGGGAAACGTACCGAGAGTTTTTAGAATACCAGGGCTTTTATAAAAACCGGACCATAGTCTTTCTGGAAAAAGACTTGAGCCAGACAGAAACAGAAACGGTGACATCACTGACCATCCGCACTCCGGAAGGAGAGGCTGCTGAAGCAGAGGTCCGTGAGATCGATGTGAAGGATCCTGAAAAAAGGGCAGCCTATCTTAAGGCCCATGGACAGGGCTTCAGCTTCCCGGAAAGTGAAGAAGGCCTGATTTTCCGGACAGAACATTGGAAAGCCCGGGTGTATGCCATGGTAAAGGCTGACGAACCTGAAAAGGTGCTGGCGGCCGTCACGGTATGGCCCCGCAGAAACGGCAGATGCGCCACGGAAGATATTTTCTGTGTCCCGGACTGGAGGCGGCAGCATCTGACACAGGAACTGCTTAAGACAGTCCATCATAAACTAAAAGAAGAGGGGTTCCTTTATGCCGGCATGACAGCCTTTACCTGTAATAGAGAAGCCCTGAAACTATATGAAAAACTGGGATACGTTAAGAAAGATAAGATCTTTGAATATATCTGGCCGTAAGAAGCCGGAAAGATTTATTTAGAAAGAACAGGGAATAATTATGATCCAGGATATTGCCCCGCATAAATACCATCTTGAATATGCACCTTACAAGGCGAAAGAAGAGGACATCGTCCTTATCTATCAGCGGAATAATGTGCTGGTGAAGAACGAAGAAGCCTTAAGGCTTCCCACCAGAAAAGAAGCAGAAGAAGTACTGGGCCTCAGGGAAGATACTGAATATTACTTCCTCTTTAGCATTGACGAGACCCGGTTCTTTACCGTGCCGGAGAGCATGGAAAAAGAGCCGGCGGAAGGATGGATGTTCATGCCGCCTATGATGCTGCGTACAGCGCGGCCTCTGTATCTTTCCTATGCGGCAGCCACAGCCTCCCATCTTTTTAACTGGTACCGGAATAATAAATTCTGCGGCCGCTGCGGACAGCCTATGATCCGCAGTGAAAAAGAGCGGATGCTTATGTGTCCGGCCTGCCATAACATGGTCTATCCCCGCATCAGCCCCAGTGTGATCATCGGGGTGGTGGACCGGGAAAAGAACCGGCTTTTAGTGACACAGTATAATCCGAACCACGTATCGGATCCCAATGATCCGACCGCCCGCCGGAGAGAAGCCCGGCGTCCCGGCGTCCACTATGCCCTGGTGGCCGGCTATATAGAGATCGGCGAATCCGGCGAAATGTGTGTAGAGCGGGAAGTGTTTGAAGAAGTAGGACTTAAAGTGAAGAATATCCGTTACTGGGGCAGCCAGCCCTGGGCATTCTCCTCCTCATTTTTAGTAGGCTATGTCTGTGATCTTTCAGGCAGTGACCAGATACGCCTGCAGGAGGATGAATTGTCACAGGCGGTATTTGTAAGGCCGGAAGAATTACCTGACCGGTCTTTCGATATCAGCCTGACCAGTGCCATCATGGAAGCCTTCAGGACGGGACAAATATAAATACAGCATAAAAGGAGGATGGAGCTTCTTAACCTGTAAAAGAAGCTTTGTTTAGACCAATGAAAAAACTGACAGCACTGTTTCTCATAGCGCTTATGCTTTTCACAGCAGCGATGACAGGATGTGCAGGAGGGAATACGGGAACATCGGAAAGTCCTGCTTCACAGGAAGAGTCGAGTTCTGCTCCTTCCCAGGAGATTTCATCAGAAGAAGAATCCACAGAAGAGATCCCTTCCACACCGGAGGAAAGCAGTTCCTCGGAAGAGGGTCCATCCAGTGAGGAACAGACGGGAGAATCTGCAGAGTCCGATGATAATTCTTCATCAGAATCAGATGAACCCACAGAAACACCCCCGACTTCGGAGGATGAAAACCGGGAAGCAAAAGAAGCCTCCCTTTCCAGAAACTACCCGAATGTGTTCGTGGTCCTGGCAGAGTCTTTAAATGTCAGGGAAACTCCCAACGGGGCACTGATCGGCGGTATTTCGAAAAATGGCGGCGGTGAAGTACTGGATGAAGATACCGAGGGTTGGCTCCACATCGTCTCCGGTACACTGGAAGGCTATGTTTCCAAAGAATTTGCGGCCACCGGTGAAGAAGGCTATGCCCTGGCCATGGAGCAGATGAAGGAAAGAGTCCGGGTAAAGAATGACATCGTCAATGTACGTTCGGCACCGGATCTGGATGCTGAAGTCCTGGGAGCCGCCAGGAACGGCGCCATCTTCGATATCCGGGGGGAAGAGGAAGACTTCTACAAGATCCGCTACTCCGGAAATCAGGAAGGGTATGTGCATAAGTCTGTCGTGGAGAAAGACTGGTTCCTGGCGGGAGCAGTCCGGGTAGAACGGCAGGAGAATGAAAGCACATCGGCAGATGAGAGTGGGAGCGAGGATGCTTCCGATACAGAAACTGAGCCTGAAGATCAGTCAAAACCTGATTCAGAATCAGTCCCGCCAGCTTCCTCAGCAGAACCGACACAGGCACCTACTTTAGCTCCGGTCAATACATCGGGCATCCCCCAGCGTGTCACCCAAGGCTCTAACGGTCTCAGTGTGTGTATCGATGCGGGCCATCAGCAGCATGGCATGAGTGATCAGGAGCCCATCGGACCCGGGGCCTCACAGACAAAGGCCAAACTCACCACGGGCACGGCCGGCTGTGTGACCGGGATGGCGGAATATGTGGTGAACCTCCAGGTAGCGCTGAAGTTAGAGCAGGCGCTTATAAACCGTGGTTATACCGTGATCATGATCCGGGCCAATAATGACTGTCCTTACAGTAATATGGAAAGAGCCTTAGTCGCCAATGATTCGGGTGCCAGCTGCTTCATCCGTATCCATTGCAATTCACTGGATAATTCCTCTGTGACCGGCGTCCTCAGCTATGCGCCTACGGCAGCGAATCCCTACATGCCTCAGGATGTGATAGGCCAGAGCCAGCGGTTTGCCCAGCTCATCAATGAACGGCTGTGTGCCGCGACCGGAGCCCAGAACCGGGGCATCATAGATGGTGACCAGATGACAGGCATCAACTGGTGTAAAGTACCGGTAGCCCTGGTGGAGATGGGCTTCATGTCTAATCCGGACGAAGACCGGAAACTTTGCGATGACGGTTATCAGAATCTGCTGGCAGAAGGCATGGCCAACGGCATCGATGCGTTTTTCGGAAGGTAAGCCATGGGATTGTTCAAGAAGAAAAAACGCCGGGCTTCTGTGAATGTGATGGGCCTTTCGCCCCTGACCCAGGATATGGACGGGCGGTACGGAAAGCAGCTTAGGAGTAAAGAAAAAAGGCGGGAGAAGAAAGAGCAGGCATTGACATTGATTTCCCATACCCCTGCCGAACTCCGGGGCTATATTGAGACCACCTATCATGTAAAAGAACTGGAAAAGACGGATGAACGTTATAAAAAGGCGTACATGGGCGTGAAGGCTCATTTAGTGGAGCGGGACGCCCCGGAGATATTGAAGACGGCGGCGATCCCTGAGCCGGACCATCCGCCGGTCTCCGCCGATGATGCGGATTATGAAGCCTGGCGGAAGAATAAGGATGTGCGCTTCAGGGAAGCGGTCATGCTGTCACCGGATCAGTTTAAAGTCCATCTGCATGTCTATGTGATCAATATTACCGTGAATGAGGTGCCGGTGGCCTGGCTGGAAGTCTATGTGGAGACCGTCCATGAATATCTGGCCTTCAGTACCATCGCCCTGGAATACGAAGAGCATTATGCCATCGAAAGGACTAAGACAGACATCATCCGGTTCTTCGGTGCGTCGAAACAGGACCGGGAAGCGGATAATGAGCGATACCGGCAGCTGATCAGCACATTATAAAAAATATTTTACTATTCAGGCCCCATCCCTTCAGGCATCTTCTTCGGGAAAAGCCGGCTGATGAGGGAGCGTTCCAGACAGATACAAATAAAAAACAGCGGAGAGGTGATATAGATCCCTTCTCCGCTGTTTTTTTGCTGTTTTAAGCGTTTATTCCTTGATAAGCCTTACATCCTCCCGGGTGCAGCCATCCTTGGAATAACGGGCTTTTTCGTACATCTGGTGCAGTGTGTCCCGCTCTTTATTATTCGGGAAGCCCACAAAGTTTTCAGCTTCCTCCGGCGTCATATAGGCCGCCGGTGCTTCTTTCCCATGTTTCAGGACCTGCTTTTTATAGATCCTGCGCACCTGGGCGTTAGGGGAGCGGTCCAGCCATTCCTGCATTTTTTTTACCGGCGAAGGCCGGTTGACCATGAAACTCTTTTCATCCTTGATATCCCTTAAGAATTCGTTCCGGTCATGACTGGTCTTATCCGGACGGTAGAAGGCCTTCATCATCCTCATGGCAAAGGCTACCAGGACGAACAGAAGACCACCGAAGACCAGGATCGAGGCTAACCAGGAAAGAATGTTGTAAATGGTGCGAAGCCAGGGCGGCGCTTCGGCGGATCCCAGCTGACCCAGCGGACTCTCCATAGCGAACATCGTCTCTTTTGTTGCAGCTTCTTCCATTTCCTGAGCGTAATTGATCTCGCGGTTGAAAAGCTTCGCAATGAGGTCCTTCATGGCAGCGCCGAAATTCGCCGCAAGCTTATCGATGCCTATGAGAGGCAGGACCACCATAAGCGCGATCGTCAGCAAAAGATAAATGGACAATGTTCCATAGTTGGTCCGGCTGATCTGGTCATAAGGGATGCTCTCCACTTCTTTATTGAAGTCCAGATATTGATTCAGCCGGGTGAAGTTCATGTAGATAATGAGCAGCAGCGCATAAGCAAAGGCCATGTAATAACAGATCTGCATCATGAGACTGCTGTTCTTAAAGCCTCCGCCGATCAGATACGCAGCGACAAACAAGGCCAGCCATGCCGCGTGCGGCCTCTGGGTAAAATCCTCTTCCTCCCTGATACGGGCAGATGCCCGGAAGGCTGCTAAAAGACCGGAAACAATGAACATAACGGCCTTTAAATAACCTGGAATGGGGAAAATAAGGATCAGGATCACCGGCAGGGCAGCCACCAGGATATACACCGGCAGGCTTTTGATCAGCCGTACGGCATAGAGTGATACCAGGTATGGCACCATCACATACAACGAAGTCAGAAACAGCAGGCTGAAAGGCCAGCTGATATCCGGAAGTGCTGAGAGCACCAGGGTGAGGATGGCCATGACCGCAGCCAGCACCAGCGCGCCTAAAACAGGCCTTAAGACCGATACAACTTTCTCTCGGTTACGCATATCCCTCTACCTCCCATCTGATAAAATCCTCGGAGTCCGCTTCTGCGACGGCCTCCATATTAGAAAACAGAGGAGAGACCCAGAAGGTTGCAGCTTCGCGTGAAAGTTCTTTATAAACTTCTCTTAGGTCCGTTTTCTGACTCACAGAGATCAGTACATATCCGGCGGTCCTGAAATCCGGATCCTCCAGGATTTCCTTCATGTAAGGCACAAAATCCGTTTTCGGCTTCACCATATCGACCCGTGCCAGCATCCGGTACAGGTCTTCTAACTGGGCCGGTCCGGAGGCATTTAAGGGACTGATGAATTCACCGGTCTCCACATCCCGGGCATTGACGACCAGCCCGATGGGATAGCCTTCGGAAAGAAGCCGGGAGGTCAATGTGCAGGCGATCCGGATGGATTCTTCGTGCAGCGAATCATAGCGGACAGCGCCTTCATCTTCCAGGTTCAAAAGGATCATGATCCTCTTAGTCGTGGTGGAATCATACTGGTTCACCATCAGCTCACCGGTCTTCGCCGAAGCCTTCCAGTTGATGGTGTTCATGGGATCCTGGATAGTGTAGGTCCTTAAGCCCCGGAATTCAAAGGGATCCGGGTACAGATACTGCCGCGAGTTCATCTCACCGATCATTTTCCTTAAGGGCTGGTCAAAGCGGGACACATCGATCTGCCGGGGATAGACGTAGAAATACGTACTCAGCGGCCGTGTATCCAGAAGATGCAGCCGGTAGAAAAGGTCCGTGGACACCAGGACCGCCTGGTCCACCTTATAGTAGCCCCGCTTTTCGCAGTCAAACTTCAGTGTCCTGGTGATCCGCTGATAGAACAGGATCGAGAATATATCGTTTTTATAGTTCGCGTCTGAGGTGGCGATGTTTTCCTTGTCTTCGAAAAGCAGTCCCGCGCCTACATGGAATTTCGCATGAACAAAGGGAAGCGGAAGGAAGCTCCGGTTTTCCAGGACCTCGGTGAGCACGCCGTGCCCCCCTTCAAATTCCGAATGTCCGGAGAAATCGACTTTGATATCCAGCCCCTTATTCCAGAATTTCGCATAGATCTTTTTTTCGGCGAAGTACAGGATCACCGCACCCAGCAGTAAGATCAGGATAATCATGAGAAATTCATCTGCTCCATTCTTCGGTAGGAACGGTGATGCTCTCCAGGATGCCGGTGATCATTTCTGAAGCAGCATTCCGGGTGTTGGCAGCCCGGTCCATGATCAGACGGTGGGCCAGTACAGGGACAGCCACAGCCTTGATATCTTCCGGGACCACATACATACGGCCGGCCACATAAGCATAGGCAACGGCTGCGTGCAGAAGGGCCAAAGATCCTCTGGCGCTGACGCCGGAGGCGATCCTTTCTGTTTTCCTGGTGGTCTGGCAGATATCCACCATGTAGTCTAAGAGCACCGGATGCACATAGACGTTCTTAAGGTCTGCCTGGCAGTTCAGGATATCCTCCCGGGATGCCACGCTTTCCAGGGTGGCGATGGGGGTATCATTCATATAGCGGTTCAGGATGGCCAGTTCTTCTTCCTTCGTGGGCTCACCCATGGAAAGCTTCATCAGGAAACGGTCCAGCTGGGCTTCCGGAAGGGGGAAGGTACCGGTGGTCTCCACCGGGTTCTGGGTGGCGATGACAAAGAAGGGCAGGGAAAGAGGCCGGGTCTCGCCGTCCACCGTGACCTGCTTTTCTTCCATACACTCTAAGAGGGCTGACTGTGTTCTGGGCGTGGCACGGTTGATCTCATCGGCCAGCAGTACATTGGCGAAGACAGGGCCCTGTTTGAAGACGAAGTCATTCTCTTTCTGATGGAAATAGTTAAGACCTGTAACATCCGAGGGAAGCAGGTCCGGCGTAAACTGGATACGGGAAAATTCCGCATCGATGGATTTCGCCAATGCTTTGGAAAGCATGGTCTTACCGGTGCCGGGCACATCGTCTAACAGGATGTGGCCGCCGGCCAAAAGTCCGGATAAGATCAAAGTGATGGTCTCATCCTTTCCTATGATGACTTTTGCAATATTGTCCTTAATGTCCTGAAATGTTTTCTGCATAAAATAACGACCTTTCTGACATAAAATATTATATAAAGGATATCACAAAAAAGAAAATTAGTAAATAAAGAGATGAGCATCATTTGTAAGAAAACATGAGAGAAATGATTGAATTCACGGCCTGATAGTGTTATGATATTTCTGCACTGGAAATCTACAAAAAGAAGGGAAGTGACTATTTTGAGTGATGACGGCCGAAGTCGACCATATTACGTAGAAAAACGGATCATATGTGACGGCAGAAATGCGGCCGGAGTCTCAGTCATTCGGCCCTTTTAAGATAAGCTGTCCTGTATGGTTCCGCCTTTAATGCAGTAAAAAACTGGCTGGCATGGACCTTATTTCTCCATGCCGAAGGAGGGATTATGGACGAAAAAGAAGAATACGAAGTAAATATTCAGAATGAACTTCTGGAACTGGTCCGTTCTGATATGACGGATGAAGAGCTTCTGGAACACCTCTCAGATTATCATGATAATGATATCGCAAGCGCTCTGGAAGTGCTCACAGAAGATGAACGTAAAAAACTGTACCGGATCCTGGGCGTCGAACGTGTCTCTGACATCTTCTCTTATGTGGAAGATGTTGAGAAATACTTCCAGGAGATCGGTCTGGAGAAGTCCGCGGATGTCCTGGAAGAGATGGACGCGGACGATGCGGTGGATATCCTGGAGAACCTGCCGGAGGATTACCGGGATGCCCTGATCGAAGAGATGGATGACGAAGCGGCAGCGGATATCCAGCTCATTTCCTCTTACGACGATGACCAGTTCGGTTCTCTGATGACCACGAACTACATCGTCATCCGGCGGGGCTCCTCCGTAAAGGAAGCCATGCGTGAACTGATCCGGCAGTCGGATGAGAATGATAATATCTCTACCATTTATGTGGAGAATCCCGACGGCACCTTCTACGGCGCCATTGACTTAAAAGACCTGATCCGGGCCAGGGAAGCCGCTGATCTGGAAGACATCACGACCACCTCTTACCCTTACGTACGCGACACGGACGATATCGGCGATAACATTGACCGTATCAGGGATTACGCGGAGGATTCCATCCCCGTCCTGGACGAGAATGATAAACTTTTAGGCGTCCTGACAGCCTTCGACGTGGTCGAGGCGGTGGATGACGAGATCAGTGAAGACTACGCGAAACTGGCCGGTATGACAGCCGAGTCGGACATGAACGAGACTCTGTGGCAGAGCATTAAAAAGAGGATCCCCTGGCTCATCACCCTGCTGCTCTTAGGCCTGCTGGTATCCACCGTCATCGGTATGTTCACGAAGGTGGTGGAGAAGGTAGCGCTGATCGTAGCCTTCCAGTCGCTGATCCTGGATATGGCCGGAAACGGCGGTACCCAGTCCCTGGCTGTTACCATCCGTGTGCTGATGGATGAATCCCTGACCTCGAAAGAGAAGATGGCCCATGTGTTAAAAGAAGGCCGGGTAGGCCTGATGAACGGCCTGATCTTAGGCGGCAGCTCATTCTTACTGGTGGGCCTGTATGTGTGGATCCTGAAGGGATATGCTCCTGTGACAGCTTTCACCATTTCCGCCTGTGTGGGTACAGCCCTTTGCGTAGCGCTGATCATCGCTTCCCTGGTTGGCACCCTGATCCCCATGTTCTTTAACAAGATCCATGTGGACCCGGCCGTAGCCTCCGGTCCTTTGATCACCACTACGAACGACTTGATCGCTGCTATCACTTATTATGGACTCGCCTGGGTACTTTTGATCAATACCTTGCATGTGGGTGCTTAAATACTTAAAAGGGTGCTGTCTGGTTTTCCGGACGGCACCCTTTCTTTTTGTCTTTGATCTATGATAATTGACCCATTTTCATCTTTTTATAGGGATTCTTTGGCCGCTTCCTCAGTACCAGGATCCAGGTAAAGAGGAGGAAGAAGAGGAGCATGCCGCCCAGGGCAGCCAGAAGCCAGCCGTCCAGGGTAATAAGGGGCAATGTTTCTTCCGGGGTATAATCTTCTGGTTCCTTATACTTAAAGACAGGGTCCTGGACCACAGAGGCGCTGCTTTTCAAAGTCACGGTACCCAGAGGATAATCCTGATAGATATAGGTGATCAGCTTGCCGCCCTCGATATCTTCCACAGATTTCGTCAGCATACTGAAATTCACATTGTCCGGCAGGAGGATGGTGTCAGTGGCATCGATGGAGAGGAGGCTGGCGGTCTTCACCGGGATCCGTAAGGGAGAGCTGGTAAAGGCATTTTCCATATTTAAAGCGCTGTCAAGTTCCGCCGGCAGTACCGGATGGAAATAATTGAAGCCGTAATCCAGCAGGGACTGGGTGGACACATATTGCTGTCCCTCTTCACAGCCCATCACCACTACGATCAGCTGGACACCTTCTTTTTCTGCAAAGGTCACCAGGTTATAGCCAGACTCAGCCGTATGGCCGGTCTTGCCGCAGATCACGTTCTCGTTATAATATTCATTGGCCGGCCGCACCATCATGTTCGTATTCATCATGGGGATGTCCTTATTCAGCAGTTCATCCGCGTGATGGACATAGGAAGGCGTGCCGGAAAGCTCAGTGAAGATATTATTCTTAGAAAGAGTCTTCATGATAAGGGCCAGGTCATAACAGCAGGTGTAATGGTCATCATCATGCAGGCCATTGGCATTAGTGAACTGGGTATTTACGGCTCCCAGCTGGAAAGCCCGCTCATTCATCAGGGAAACAAAAGCCTGGATCGCGCCGGAAACGTGCTCTGCCAGGGCATTCGCCACCTCATTGGCAGAGGGCAGCAAAAGGCCCAGCAGACATTCCCTGAGTTCCATCTGCTCACCCCGCCGCATGCCGATGTGGCTGGACCCGGAGGGGATCAGTACGGCTTTCTGGGAAAAAGTGACAATGTCAGTCAGGGAGGCGTTTTCCAGCGTTAAGAGCGCCGTCATCAGCTTTGTGGTGGAAGCCGGATACATGGCCTTTGTGGCATTTTTAGCGAACAGGATCTCCCCGGATTCCGCATCCATCAGGATGGCCGCCGGTGCTGTCACCGCCGGGGCTTCCGGCCAGTCTTCCGGAATGGAAGAAATGATGGCGTTGACATTGTCGATGTCATCGGCACAGACGGTCCGCGGCTGGCTTAATATGCTGAACCCGCATAATATAAAGATTAAAAACAGAATGATCATACGTTTCATGGGCCTATTCTAACAAAGTTGCCGTAAAAAGTCACGCAAAAAAACGAAAAGATAAAGAGAGGGGATTTATTTTTGCCCGGACTGTGGTATGATAAGTAAAAATCTGTATCTTCGGAGGACATTATGAGACTTCCCTATTACCATGAGGACCTGAAAAAGCCTCGTGTAAATACGCTGAAAAAACGTTCCTATTATATCCCGGCCGGTTCTTATGACACCGCACTTCTGCCCCGGGAGGAATCGGACCGGATCCAGATGCTTTCCGGCACCTGGGCTTTTTATTACGCAGAGAATGACCGGCTGCTGCCGGCGGATTTCCTGTCAGAAACGACGGACCTGTCCCTTTTCAGGCCCATATCTGTCCCTTCTGTCTGGCAGAATTACGGCTGCGGCATCCATCAGTACCTGAACACTTCTTACCCCTTCCCCTATGACCCGCCTTATGTGCCGGAGGAAAATGCCTGCGGCCTGTATATCCGCGATTTCGAGATCTTTGATGATGGCTATGATAAGCATCTGGTGTTTGAAGGGGTAGATTCCTGCTTCTATGTCTGGATCAACCAGACATTTGCGGGCTTTTCAGAAGCTTCTCACAACATGGCGGAATTCGATATCACCTCCTTGGTGCATCCGGGGCAGAACCGCATCACTGTCCTGGTGTACCGCTGGTGTGCCGGCTCTTACATAGAAGATCAGGATAAGCTCAGGATGAGCGGCATTTTCCGCGATGTCTATATCCTGGACCGGCCGAAGAAGCGGATCGATGACTTTTTTGTGCGGGAAAGCTTTTCTGAGAAGTTTAAAGAAGCCAATGTGACGGTGGAGCTTTCTGTAAAAGGCCGTGTGACCCCTGAAGTCAGGCTCATTTCCGGCGAAGGAACAGGGGAGGATGCCGTGATGGAAGAGGGGGCTGATGGCCTTGTAAAAGCCTCTTTCCGGATCCGGGATCCTCATCTTTGGAATGCGGAAGATCCTTACCTCTATACCCTGGTCATGGAAACCGAAGAAGAAGTCATCGTGAAGCGTATCGGCCTCAGGAAAATTGAAGTGAGAGATGCGGTGGTGTATTTGAATGGCCGGAGGATCAAGTTCAAGGGCGTGAACCATCATGACAGCTCCCCGGTAAACGGATATGCCATGACCCTTCAGGAGATCCTTCAGGATCTGTCCCTCATGAAGCTTCACAATATCAATGCGGTGAGGACTTCCCATTATCCGCCTTCTCCGCTGCTTATTGAGCTCTGTGATGAGATGGGGCTTTATGTGATCGATGAAGCAGATATCGAGTGCCATAATACGCAGCAGCTCTACGGTTCCCGCGGGGATTATGACGGAAAAGACAGAGAGGGCAATACTTTCAGCCTGATCGCGGATGACCCGGAATGGTATACTCTGATGTTTGACAGGATCGAGTCCTTAGTGGAGCGGGATAAGAATGCAGCTTCCGTGGTGATCTGGTCCATGGGTAATGAGTCCGGCTACGGCGGAAACTTTGAACGAAGCGCTGCCTGGATCAAGGAGAAAGATCCGGAGCGGCTGGTGCATTATGAAGGTGCGCTGCATGCCCACCGGTATGATCCTTCTGAGTTTGAAAAACAGCAGCTGTTTGCCTATAGATCCTATGACCGCCCCGATGGAAAATTCGATTTCAGCAACCTGGATTTCTATGCCCGGATGTACCCGGCTTTAAGTGAGTGGGTGGAGATCGAGAAGACCTGCGACAAACCCATGCTGCTGGTGGAATATTGTCATGCCATGGGCAATGGACCGGGTGACCTGGAGGATTACTGGCAGGAGATCTATGCCCGGGATAAGATGAGCGGCGGCTTTGTCTGGGAGTGGTGTGATCATGCAGTGTACCAGGGAAAGACCCCGGACGGGAAGCCGAAGTATTTCTATGGCGGCGACTGGGGAGACAGGACCGACGGCTATAACTTCTGTATGGATGGCCTGGTGTTCCCGGACAGGACCGTGGGGACCGGCCTTCTGGAATATAAAAATGTACTCCGGCCCATCCGCCTGAAAGGCCGCCGGGGAAATGCTTTCATCTTTGAAAACATGCTGGACTTTACGGATATCTGCGGAAAGATCGGTATCCGCTACAGTATTACAGTCAGCGACAGACTGGCGGCAGAAGGCTGCTTCGAAGAGCTTAAAGCTGCGCCACATGAGACGTTTAAGGTGACGGTCCCTGAAGAACTGCCGAAAGATCCTGAAAGCCGGATCACCTTTGAATATGTGAATCTGGAAGAAGAAGTCCCTTCTTATCTTCCGAAGATCTACGGTTTTGACCAGGCCGTCCTGGGCAGGGCAGCAAAGGAAGCCAGCCTGGTATCTTCAGAAGCGCCGGAAGTTGTGGAGACCGATGATCTGGTAGTCATATCCGGAACTTCTTTCCGCTATACCTATGACAAGCATCTGGCGGCCTTTGTGTCCATGGTGAAAGACGGGAAAGCTTACCTGACATCGCCGCTTTCACTGAATATCTGGCGGGCGCCTACGGATAATGACCGGGTCGTCCGCATGAAATGGGAGCGGGTCGGTTATGACAGGATGATGCTCCGGGCTTATAAGACCCAGGTGCAGAAGAGAAAAGACCGGGTGGTCATTAAGACAGCGGCAGGACTTGGAGCAGAGTCGCTGCAGAAGTTCGCAGAAGTGAAGCTGAACTTTGAAATAGGCGGAAACGGCGATATCCTGACAGATATCCGGGCAGACCGGCTGCCCATCATGCCATCCTTCCCGCGCTTCGGCCTGCGTGCCTTCCTGGACCAGGCTTTTGAAACGGTGGCCTATGAAGGCTACGGCCCTGTGGAAAGCTACATCGACAAACATCAGGCAGCGGCCTTCGGTGTGTATGATACGAGTGTCACAGCGCTTCATGAGGATTATATCATGCCTCAGGAAAACGGCTCCCACTTTGGCTGCACCACCTGTGTCTTAAGCGACGGACTGGACAGGGAGATCAGGATCACCGGGCACAGCTTCTCCTTCAATGCCTCCCATTATACCCAGGAAGAACTGACAAAGAAGAAGCATAATTTTGAACTTCAGTCCTCAGGAAATACGGTCCTGTGTATCGATGGCCATATGGCAGGCATCGGTTCTAATTCCTGCGGCCCGGTGCTGATGGAAAAATATGAAGTACCTGAAATCATGCAGCTGAAAGTACTGATAACACTGAAATAAGTCTGAAGATAATAAGGCCCCCGTACCGCTTTTTAAAGCAGTACGGGGGTGTTTTATTCTTTCGTTAACAAGACGGCCTGGACGATATTCCTTTTCTTCTCATCAAAGTTTTTTGTGCAGGTGACCAGGGTCAGGATCCGGTCTTCTTTTCCCGGTGTGATGCCTGTGTCATAATAAGAAGAAGACACACTGTCTTCGATAAATTCCTGGAAATCTTCATCGTCGCTGAATAGATAGCGGTAGGGGAACATTTCCTCTGTCTCATACGCCGCAAATACCAGATAATGGCACAGACTTCCGTCGGGCAGATAAATATCCACCATAGGATGTTCTTCCAGAAACTCCGGATCCTTATAGGAGAGGAGCTGGTGGAACATCTGCAGATTCTGCTGGTTGTGGGCGTAAAGGATGACATTCTTCCCGCTGAAGTTTTTGGGGATGCGGTAGTCCATAAAAACAGTGCCTGCGTTGGCAGGACGCCCGTCCGGACCCAGACGGAGATAAGCTGCATTGTCCTCCCCCTGCACGAAGGGGTAGTCAATGTTCGTGCCGTCTATCCGGATCCAGCCGGCGATGTCATCGTTCAAGGACACTAAATACTCAAAATCAAAGACATATTTCCGTACCAGCAGATAGTCAAAGGTGGTGTGGAAATAACGGAGGACGCCGGAGTGTTCGTGTTCATGGATACTTGAGAGAAGATCACGCGGGATACCGGCATAAGCCGGGGGCTCCGTTTCAGTGACAGATCCTTCCGACGCCGAAGAAGCCTCGGATGTGGGGATCTCTTCCGGGGCTGAGGGCAGAGAGGTCTCCGGGACTGATGCCGGAACGGTCTTCATGACTTCGTTCCGTATCTCTTCATACTGCCGGGCGTCCCGGCGGTAGTGATACCAGGTCACGGCTACTTTTCCGGCGGAGTATAGAAAAATGATGGAAAGCAGGATCATCAGGATGATCCGCACACTCTTTTTCATAGGCATCACCTTAAACTCAGTGAGAGGTAAAATCCTGGACAAGTGAAGTCAGTTCTTCTGCGCTGATCAGGCGTCCGGAAAGGTCATGGACGGTAAGGTCTGTAAGATCATCCATGTCTTCAGCAGTTTCAGTCTGCAGGAAAACATGGGGGTAATAGATAAGCTTCAGGTCCTCATCCGGCAGGAATAAAGTCCTGGATGAAGCATTGATCTTTATGGAACCGGAGAAAGTGCCCAATTCATAGACATAACCCGAATCTGTAATGTACACAGTAAAACGCACATCTTTATTTTTATCATCCTGATAACCCACCAGCAGCATCGGATCATAAGCCTGGTCCAGACGGATCAGGCTGAAGGCCGGATGCATGCCCTCCGGGATATCAGAGGTCTTGACGATGAGGACCAGCAGGGTATACAGATCATCCCAGGCATAACCCTGGGCATATTGATATTTAGAATCCAGAATGGTAAATGAAGCAGGCGAGGCAGTTTCTGACGGCCTGGAAGGATCTGCTGCAGATGAAGCCTGGGCTGAAGTTCTCGGCTGGGAAGATGTTTCAGCCTCAGAACTTTGTGCTGTGTCTGATCCGGATATGCTTTCCTTTTCTGTGACCGATACTTGCTTCGTACTTTCCGATGCTTCAGGGCCGGAGGGCGGGGCGTCCGATCCTTTCTCCGGGCACAGATAATAGACGCCGAGGATCACCAGCATCCCGGCCAGCAGCACCAGATAATAACGTAAAGAAAAAAGAGAATGTCCGTCTTTATTCATGTGGATCAGGCTTCCCAGCGGCCGGAAGAGCCGCAGGGCAGAATGCTGTCAGTTTCTCTTACGGGAAGTCCTATTTCAGAAGCGGATACATGGCCGCCGAACCGGGACCGGACTTCCAGTTCCAGCAGATAGGAAAGTACCGCCGGGGCAAAACCGGTGGTATAGGAATTGATCAGGAA
>CACZSO010000040.1 GCA_902783795.1 uncultured Eubacteriales bacterium | reverse complement strand
TGACAGTCCAGCCGGTCCTCAGCTTAAAGCCCGGCGTAGGCTCAAAGGAGAGCCAGCCAATGTTTTTAATATAGGCTTCGGGCCAGGAGTGGGCTGAAGAAGAAGTCAATGTCATGGAACGGGCACCATTAATAACAGCCATATACCCCTGGGCGTAGCGGGCAGGAATGCCCATGGCCCGTGAGAGGAGCACAAAGGCTGTCGCATAATAGCTGCAGAACCCGCTGGGATTTTCGAAAAGGAAATAATCCAGGAACTCACCTGCCGATGTTATCTCCTTCGGGATAGAGCCGGGATCCAGCGTATAATCAAATTCAGAGAAGGCCTCCTCCAGCCGGATGAGTTTTTCATAATCTGTTGCAGCGCCATTCACAAGATCATAGAGCCATTCTTCCGTCCTTGAGGTAAGGGCCGGTTTTCCGGAGTAGGTCCGGAAGATCCCGTTCTGCCAGGCCAGATAATCATCATAGGTCATGTTTTCTTCTTTCATGGTCTGGAATATGCTGCAGGTGGTATCCCAGTTGGCGCTGTCAACAGGGGCTGCGGAGGCTGCCATTTCCTTAAAAAGATCCGTATACTGATTGATCCGGTAATAGTTATAGTCGTAGGGATCCTTATAGGTCAGCAGGATATCGGAACGGATATTCCCGCCGGAAAACTCGTAGGGGATCTCTGAGACAGATACCTTCGAAATATGGGCCTTTAAAGGTGTAAATACATAGCGTGATTTAAAATGCTGGTAAGAGATCTTAAGATGCACCGGCCGGACATAATCCTTATAATAACCCGGATCATAAGCTCTCACAGCTGCATAGGTCTCGATGAGGTCGAAGAGCCGGTCGTTTACAGGAGATGTGTTTTCCTGGGACCAGGACTGGCCGTCAAAAGTATCAAAGACCTTTCCTCCCAGATAGATGACAGGGATCGCGCCGGAATCTACCGACAGTTCCATGACATCCTTTGGTTCCTGGCGCATAAAACCGGGGAGGGCTCCTGTCTCAGAAAACCCGACGACGGCACTTTCATAGGAGTCTCCGAAACCTTCGAAGAGGGAGATGGAGACACGGTCAAAAAACAGAGCAGCATCCGCATACAGCTGGCGGAAGAAATGCCAGTCGTAAGGCTTATCCGGTGATCTTATCAGGGCAGTCGTTAAAAACAGCACTAAAAGGAAGGGAGAGAGAAAGACCAGGTGTTTCTTCCTGTCTGTATCGCCGCTCCTTTTCCAATGGACCTGGATCTCTTCAGCACAGGCCATGATAAAGACCAGCAGGATGAGGCAGACAGTGAAGCGTGTGAGTTCAAAGGAGAACAAAAGCATCAGTGTCAAGCCTGCCAAAGCTGCCAATGCCAGCAGGATCTTTAAGAGTCTGAACCGGTGCATCAGCTGGATATAGACATAAATGACCATAAACAAGAGGGCGAACCATGCATAATAAGTCCGCTCCCGGAAGAATTCCCAGCGGGTCTCTTTTGGCCGTATCAGGATCAGCATCAGGATCAGCTCGGCCAATACCGCCGCCAGGATCAGGCGTCCCCGCAGTTTCAGATACTTAAAAGCCAGAAAAACAGCACAAAGAACCAAGGCCGCCAGATATAAAGATCCGGTCTCCCTGGGGAAAAAGGGAAGATAGGTCGTAAAAGCCGCCCCGATCAGCGACAATGGCAGCAGATATAAAAGGTCATACAATAAAGAGATGAATACGGGAGGCATCACAGCACCTCCTTCAGCACCGCTTCCGGAGACAAGGGAATGACCTGGGTAAGGGGCAGAGAGACTGCCTGGATCTCTTCCTCGTCCTCAGTGATCAGAAAGACCACAGCCGGTATATTATTTTTATTGATATTATCGATAAGGTCCAAAGCCTCTTTAGACCATTCCTGCAGGATGATAAACACCATCCGGCTGTCTAAAAGGGCAGGGTTGTTCTTAAGCAGGGGAAAGAGGAGGGAATCCGGCCGTGTCTCGGAAAAGACCACCAGGGACAGCTCATCATACAACTCATTGAAAGCTTCCATATGGTTTGCCGTCTTTAAGACCAGATCATCTTTCATCCACCAGCTGTTGATGGGGATTCCTTTTTTGACAAAGTAAAGGGCCACGGCCAATAAGGTTTCCAGCATTTTATTTTCAGAAGGAAGCGACAGGGCCGGGTCTTCTTTTTTTCTGGCAGTACTCAGGATAAAGCTGATCCGTTCCTGTTCCTCGCCGGTCCTTTCCCTTATCATAGGGCTATGGGTCCTGGCGGTGGATTTCCAGTGCATGAAGCGGATATCATCTCCCGGTACATAATCCCTCACCAGGATGTCCGGCTGGCTTAAGTCAGCGCCGGAGCGGGAGGTGTTCAGCATGGACTCATCCAGGCAAGTCAGCTCATCGATCTCTATCAGGTCCGGCTTGACGATGACCCAGAGAGGTTCCCTGTTTTTGTAAGTAAAACGGAAAAGGTGGAGGAAGTCCCGGATCTCGATACTGCGGATGCCGGCCTGGTAAACCCCGCGGTAACGGCAGATGATAGAAGCATCATTCTTGACGCCGGAATGGGGCATGAGCTCATATTCTACACCGTCCATCTGGCCGGTGATCACAGAATAAGCTGAAAAAAGATTTACTTTTACGCTGGCAAACAGGAAGGGAGATTCATTCTGAAGGGTGAACAGGAAAGGCTGCACATGGTTCGCCACCAGATACCGGCCTTCCATCTTCTGGAACACCCGGAAGCGCAGAAAGACGATGACCAGGTAGAGGAGCATGAGGATGGGGACCAATGTCATGAAGGCAAAAAAACCATAGCTGACAGGACCTCCGTAATAGGAGATCCCAACCAGGGATAATACCCATAATAGAAAAACGATGATTCTGTTGATCCACATAAAAATGATCCTGTGAAGCCTGTTTATTTGATGGGAATAGAGGTTCTTAATACCAGGTTTTCTATCAGCTTGTCCGGATCATCCTTAAGAAGCCGCGCGTCATTAGTAAGCGTGATGCGGTGATGAAGCACATGGACAGCCACCGCTTTTACATCGTCCGGTTTGACAAAATCCCGGCCGTCCAGATAAGCAGCTGCCTGGGAGGCGCGGATGAGATGCAAAAAAGCACGCGGGCTGGCGCCCAGGACAAACTTTTCTTCTTTTCTGGTCATATCGGCAATGTTCTGGACATAGCCCAGGACATTATCTTCTATATGGACTTCTGAAACTTCCTGCTGCATCTTAAGGATGTCTTCTGTAGCGCAGACAGGCTTAACATCTGCCACAGTCTTTCCTTCCAGGAAATTCCGGGCCATCAGAAGTTCGGATTCGCGTTCCGGGTAGCCGATGGAGATCTTCATCATAAAGCGGTCCATCTGGGCCTCCGGCAGAGGATAGGTACCCAAAAACTCTACCGGGTTCTGGGTAGCGATGACCATGAAGGGGGCCGGAAGGGGATAGACTTTTCCGTCTACCGTTACCTGTCCTTCTTCCATGGCTTCCAGGAGGCTGGCCTGGGTCTTCGGGGATGTACGGTTGATCTCATCAGCCAGGATGATCTGGCGCATGATAGCGCCTTCCCGGTACTCAAAGGCCCCGGTGTTCATGTTATAGATAGTCAGTCCCACCACATCCGAAGGCAGCGTATCCGGTGTAAACTGGATCCGTCCGAAGGAACAGTTAAGAGCAGCTGCTACTGTTTTTGCCAGGGTGGTCTTTCCGGTGCCCGGCACGTCTTCTAAAAGCACATGGCCGCCGGAGAGAAGGCAGATCAGCAGTTTCTCCACCACCTTTTCTTTGCCGACGAAGTAAGAATTGATACGGTCTTTCAGGTCCTGAATGATCATAAAAAGCCTCTTTCTTAAATGATACTGGAAT
>CACZSO010000039.1 GCA_902783795.1 uncultured Eubacteriales bacterium | reverse complement strand
GCATGAAAAGCTCGCGGGGAATGATGGCTTCATGGCTGTTTTCTACATAGTACTGTGGGACTATACCATTATTGACCACTCGCTTCTTATTCAGGAAGTCTGTGGTGACAGTCTTCTGCAGAAGTGCGTCGCCCATGTACTTTTCGTTCATTAGGATCTTGCGCAGGGTAGAGGCAAGCCAGTGGTCACTTCCGGCAGCGGTCTTTATTCCGTCAGCAGTCAGCCCTTTGCCAATGGCGTAGTAGCTTCTGCCTTCGAGGTATTCCCGGAAGATGCGCTTCACCACTTTTGCTTCTTCCGGGTTAATGACAAGGTTTCCTTCTTCGTCTTTGTCATAGCCAAGAAAACGGTTTGTGCAGACCTGCACCTTGCCTTGTTGGTAGCGGTACTGCAAGCCCAGCCGGACATTCTGGGAAATGCTCTGGCTTTCCTGCTGGGCAAGAGAAGCCATGATTGTGAGCAGCACCTCTCCTTTTGCATCCAGGGTATTGATTGACTCTTTCTCGAAGAAAACGGCGATGTTCCTGTCTTTAAGCTGCCGGATATACTTCAGGCAGTCAAGGGTATTTCGGGCAAACCGACTGATCGACTTCGTGACCACCATGTCAATCTTTCCCGCTATGCAGTCATCGATCAGGCGATTGAACTCTTCGCGCTTTTTTGTATTGGTGCCGGAAACACCATCGTCCGCATAGATGCCTGCCAGTTCCCAGCCCGGATGCTTCCCGATGAATTCCGTGTAATGTTCGATCTGGGCTTCATAGCTTGTCGTCTGTTCGTCGTTCTCTGTAGAAACGCGGCAGTAGGCCGCCACCCGAAGCTTTGGCGCTTCTTCCTTTTTCCCCGCTCCGGTTCTGCACCGGGCAGGAATCATTGTCACTGTTGCCATTTTAGTCCTCGCTTTCTATAAGGCTGTACAAATATTCTGCCTGTTTGTATGGATCATCGCTTGCTAACACCGGTTCTCTTATCCGGAAAGATATCGGTGCAGGCCTCGCTTCGATCGGTCTCTTCGCACGTTTATCCCGGCCCAGTGCCTTTTCCCTTCGCTTACGTTCAACCTTGAACGCGTCGTAGGTTTCCTGGCCGATAATAGCAGGGTAAAAATCATCTCCGAGCAGATGCGGATTCTGCATGATGCATTTAACAGATGTGTGCTTCAGAGTAAGCCCCGCATCCGCCGCTGCGGCCACCAGTGAAAGTCCGTTTAGGTATCCCTCGTACAGTTTTCTTATCTGAGCAACTTCCTTTTCACAAACGACCGCCACCCCATTCTCTATCCGGTATCCGAAAGACGTATGCCCTCTACTCATTTCTCACCATCCTTTCTGTCAGGCTCAGACCGCATTTTAAATGAAATATGATCTCGTCCCTTGATCGCAATGTGGCATGATCAAGAAAGCGGAATACCAGATCACCGTTAAAATCAGGTGCCGGCTGTGCATGGGCAGCATACCGGATAAGGTCATCAAGCTCGTCCATTTTGTGAAGGTTTCCTGTGAACTCCTTTCCCAGTTGTTCTTTTTTCGCTTTCAGCCTGTCTGTTTCTGTGGCGATCTCGTTGCTCTCCTTCGTGAAGAAAGCCGGGTCAACGTACCCTTGGGTCATCAAAGCGGTCAGCGTCTGCTGCCGTTCCACATTCTTTTCCAGCATCTGTTCGATCTCATTGAGCCTTCTCAGATTTCCTCTGTTTCCCTCCTCCAGGATCCCATCACGCAGTGTTTCCAGTACCGCCCTCCTAGCGTAGATCAGCTTGTTCATCATGGTAGTAAAGGCATATTCCAGATCACTTTCCCGAACTGCCTTCATCGAGCAGGAACTCAGGTCCTCCAGATGCTGTCTGCAGACCCAGACCGGATACCGGTTACCGCCGGTCAGAGTCATATGCCTCTTGAGGGTGCTTCCGCATTCTCCGCAGATGATCCTGCCGGAAAACGGGTATCGGTTTCCGTAGAGGCTGCCATTTTTCTTTATGTTTTTCTCCCGGGCACGCTGCTCGATCAGTGCACCGACAATCTCAAAATCCTCCCGGCTAATGATCGCTTCATGATGGTCCTTTACATAAAACTTATCCTGTTCATCACGGTTGACGTGCCGCTTAAAGCGGAAATCCGTGTAGGTCTTCTGGAACAGGCAGTCTCCGATGTATTTCTCATTCGTGAGCATCCCCCGGACCGTATTCTCCGTC
>CACZSO010000038.1 GCA_902783795.1 uncultured Eubacteriales bacterium | reverse complement strand
TCAAAGGTATACCCATCCTCCACTTCTACGATCTCATATTCCCGGAACGCTACGATATCTTCGTCCTTATAGAATGAATCCGGTGCGGCTTTCGGAACCATCCTGGCGCGGGCTTCCGGGTTCATCTGATCCCTGAGATACGGCGCATCTAGTTTGTGGATATATGCTTTGTCAAACTGGTAATTTCCATAGGTGTGGTCACCGTGGAAATGTGAGTTCACCAGCACGATGGGCTTATCCGTAAGTTCTTCCACCAGCCCTTTTAAGTCGCCGATGCCGAATCCGGTATCGATCAGCATGGCTTTTTCCGGGCCGATGATCAGATGCATCCAGGCATCTCCGCCCATGCCGGGACTGGGTGCCAGCATGGAATACACATTGTCCCGCATCTTCCAGACTTCCACTGTGGAATCCACGTCATACCGCTTCACGCCCTCTGAACGCATTTTTGTGAAAAACGCCTGAGTTGCCGGCATAAATCTGTCAAAAACACTCATCTTCCTTCTCCTTTCCAGCTTACTGCTTACAAAATCTTATATGGGAAATTATTCAAGGCCCCCTCATCAGTCGGCTTCGCCGACAGCTTCCCCCAGAAGGGGAAGCCTGAGCCTTCCCTTTTGGGGAAGGGGGCTGCCTGCAGGGCAGACAGATAAGGTGTCCCGCTGAGAAATCTTTTATTCCGGTATTTTAAGCCCCAGCCGGATGTACTGTTCCTGTGGTGCATCATTCTCCGCAAACACTTCCGCCATGGCTTTCAGCATCCGCGTCTTTACTTTCTCATCTTCTATGGGCCGTCTCTGTCCCGGATCTGAAGACAGATCATAAAGCGCATCCTCTCCATACTGGGCAGGTCCATGTCCTCTTCCTGCCGGAAGCTTCAGTACCGGCATTCCCTTGGTAAAACTGAAGGGTTCCGCCAATGTGGCTGCCTGCATCTGAGCGAGGGGTTTCCGGTTCATCATATCCGTAGGCATCAGGGTATATTCATAACATACCGGATCCCCGTTTTCATCTTTATCTGTCACCGGGGAACGCATATAGACATAGCGCCCGTCTGTGATATCGGTCTGGCCTCCAAAGATACCGAAAAGGGCATAGTCACGTACTTTCTCATCCTTTTCGATGACCGGTTTAAGGTCATGGCCCCTCATATCTTTGGGGATCTCCTGCCCGAAGAAGCTTAAGAGCGTGGGCGCGAGGTCGATGGTCTGTACCAGGGAAGCTCTCCGTTCCCCTTTGACACCGCTCCGGGGATCCCAGATGAACAGCGGGATATTTGAGATCTCATTATACATGGGCATGACATTCTTGCCCCACCAGTCATGTTCGGAGAGCAGGAAGCCGTGGTCGGTATTCACGATCAGCATCGTATCCTTCCACATGTCATACTTGTCCATCATATCCAGCACCCGTCCCAGGGAACGGTCACAGGTAGTGAGCAGGGAATAGTACTTCTTTTTCACCTCCCCGATAAACACATCGTCCTCCCGGACTTTGCCGGCAGGAGGCCAGTCATAGGGGAAGCTTTCATCAGTGCCGTTCAGATTCTGGTCCTCTACAGGAGCGGTAAAGGGCTCATGGGGGTCGAAGGTCTCGATCTGTAAAAACCAGTTGTCAAATTCATGATTCGTCTCGATGAATTCCAGCCCTTTATCGAAAACATTTTCCTGAGGGAAGCGCCCCTGCTTTTCGATATAAACCCGGTTGATGGTATTCTGCCGGCGGAAAGCCTGAAGAAACTTTGCGATCTCCGGATTTGCAGAGCCAAAGCTGTGAGTATCCAGATACTCGTGAAGATCCCCCTTCCAGGTATCGATCTCCTGGCCCCGCTCGTTCTCCCAGGTATTATACCGGGTATGATACGTGGCGCCGCCATCTTCCCAGTAATGATCGTGATCCGAGACCAGATGGGTATAGATACCGGCTCTTTTCAGGATTTCCGGCATGGAATCATCAAAAGGTTCAATGGGTCCCCAGCCCCGATGCAGAAAGTTCAGCCTGCCGGTATGGATCTCCCGGCGGGCCGGCATACAGGGAAGACTCCCCACATAACAGTTATCAAAGGTTACTGCCAGTTCAGCCAATCTTTCGAAAGCCGGCATTATCGCCTGTGTATCTCCATAGTTCGGCAATGTGCGCCGGCACAGGGTATCATACATGACCATGATCGCACGCATAGCAAACCTCCCTTAAAATTCACGCTCGAACTTCACATCTTCCGACACTCTGTTCAGATTCGTCCGGTAGAAAACATCGGCGGCATCCCAGAACTTACCGAAGTTTTCAAACTGTGTGCCGGACCCGATGCCGTGAGGCACTTTATCATAAACATGGGCCTCCCAGGGAACATCATACAGTTTCTCCGGATCCTTGTTATTCTCATTGAAAGCATTCAGCATGGCAAAGGTGACTTCATCATAGTTGCCCACACCATAGATCACGCCGGGATACAGGAAACCCTTCTCCAGGTTCTCTTTTGTGTAGATACGGGACGATGTCACCGCATTCGTCAGGCTGTCCGGCGCCAGCACCCTTCCTCCATACACCACCGTATTCACGGAAACATCGGCCGGGATCCTGTCGATCTCATCATTCGTATGGCCTGCCGCGTAAGCACAGGTCCCGTCATCATAAAAGAAGGGGACCTGGTCCGGTGTCAGATCGAAAAGGAAGGAACTGACCCGGTGGATGCAGTTGCCTTTAGAGAAGCCCACCGTGATCAGCCGTTTTGGATCGATGCCGAATTTCTCCGCGTTAAACTTAAGAAAACGGATGGTCCGCTGCACGTCCAGGATCTCCAGGCAATATTTGGATGTAAAGTTGAATTCTTTTCCGTCTTTGATATAACGGTTGAATCTGGGCTCCGCCACAAAGGCATTATATCCGCGGCGGTTCAGTTCCAGCGCCGTCAGCATACCTTCGCCCATGCCGCCCCGGATGGAGGGAGACAGTATGGCCGTCCCTTTGGCCTTCTGAGGCTCAGAAAGGCACATATTAAGCAAAAACGGACGGAAACCGGGATCATCCTGCAGGCAGGCCTGCATGGCCGGGAAAATGCCTTTCGGCGTCTCCTCCAGCACCTTGAAATCCTCCGGCATGACCGGCATATCCCCGCCGCACCAGATATCATAGATCCTTTCGGAATCATCGCCGATGGGACGAATCTCTGAAAGCGCTGCCCGGTTTTGTTCAAATAAAGGCCGCCATTCAGGATCCGGATCCTTTGCCTGTTTCAGTCCGAAGGCCAGGGACTTTGAAAACTCCAGCTGAGACATGGAAGCAAACAGATAATTATAGGACTTAAGATCATAAGCGGTATAATGCAGCATGATCTCCCGGGCTTTTTTATAAGATTCTGTATAATCAGAAACCGCAGGTCCCCACTTCGCGTAAAGATTTCCCTCGTATTCTTCGTTTTCCGGCGCAAAAAGGAAAAAGCGTTCTTTAAGGGCTGCGTCTTTATACCAGCCTTCAAAGCAGTAACCCTCTCTCACCGGCGCCAGAGGCGGCAGATCCTTCATGCGGGCAGCTAATATACCAGACAGGCTCTCAGGGTAAGCCGGAGCATCGTCATAATTCAGATGATAAGTGATCATATCTCTCCTTTCCCCGCAGCCTTTACAGCTTCCGTCCCAGGTTCATCCGGTAGAATACATCGGCTGAATCCCAGACTTTTCCATAATTTTCATATTGCGTGCCGCTTCCCACGCCATGGGGCACCTTATCGTACATATGCAGCTCCCAGGGAACTTCATACAGTTTATCCGGATCCTTCATATTCGCATCCAGACCTTTTGCCAGCAGGAAGTTCACCAGGAAGTCCCCGGTCCCGATGACGATGAACCGGGCGGGCATCAGGAAGCCTTTTTCCATATATTCCTTCGTATAGATCCGGCTCTCATGGATATCCCAGGAAGGCTCCGCCTGCGATGCGTCTGTCTGGTCCGGCATGGGTATCCGGGCCCGGGTAAGCACCGCGTCGCCATAGCAGAGAGTATTCACGGAAACCGTGGCCGGAATACGGTCGATATCATCCGTTTCATGACCTGCCGCATGCACTTCTTCTCCATCTGCCAGCCGGAAAGGAATCTCATCCGGCGCAAGATCAAACAGTTCTGAACTGATATAATGGATACAGTTTCCCTTCGAGAATCCGACTGAAATGAGCCGGTCAATGTCTATACCAAACTTATCTGCGTTATATTTTATAAAGCGGACGGCACGCTGCACATCCAGGATCTCCAGCACATAGCTGTTCTGGCGGCCAAATTCCTTATCACCCCGTTTAAAACGGTCATATCTGGGTTCCACGATAAAAGCGTTGTAGCCACGGGCATTCAGTTCTCTCGCTGTCTTCAGCCCTTCCCCATGTCCGCCGCGGATAGAGGGAGAAAGGATGGCGGTCCCGATAGCCTTTTCCGGCTCCGGAAGACGCATATCCACCAGGAAAGGCCGGAAACCGGGATCATCCTCCAGACATCCCTGGATAGCCACCCCCTTTGTTTCTTTGCCGTTGATCCTGACGAAATCCTCGGGAAGACGCGGCATCGGGCCATCGCACCAGAAGTCATAAAGTCTGTCCGAATCATCGCCCTTCATCACTGCCAGGGCTTCCTCCAGGGCCTCTGCCATCTGATCGAACATCGGCCGGAAATGCTCATCCGGATGCTTTGCCATCTCATACATGGCCGTGGTATTATTCTGGAATTCGATCTCGTACATTGTAAGGAACAGATAATAATACGGCGCATCATCCAGCATAAGATAATGCATCATCAGCTGGCGGGCCTTTCTGTATACTTCTGTATAATCCTGGATCTCCTCTTTCCATCCGGCATAGAGGATCCCGTTATATTCAGTCTGGTCAAATAAATATTTACGGGCAGGGATCTCTTCATTTAAATGGCTTCCTGCCTTCGGATGATTCGCGTCCGGATTCCGGTACCAGCCGGCAAAGCTGTACCCTTCCCGGTACGGCGGCATCGGCGGAAGATTTTCATGGCCGGGCCTGGTCACAGTCTCTTTCACCGGATATTCCGGCGCTTCCGGATAATTTAGATTAAATGTAAAAGACATATTCCTTTCTCCTTTTACATACATCCCCGGATCTTAAGATCCGGAGACCTGCTTCTTTTAAGAAGCTTCCATCATTCTCTAAAAAAGAACGGCGCCCGCAGCAAAAGCCATAGGGCGCCGTATTCTGCTTTAAGCCGCTTTTCAAAAAAACTGCTTAAAGCAGACCGCTTTGGACATTACTGCCTGAATTAATCCTTAAGTTTATCAAACCATATTTCCTTAGTCAGCAAACTTTTCATTCAGGTCATCCAGCACAGGCTGGATCAAGGCCATCTTCTCTTTGACCCACTTGTCATAGTTCTCGGAGAAGTCGCCGGATGTCGTGATCAGGTTCGCGTATTCATCCGCGTAAGTCATGGTCGCAAGATTCAATGCCTGCGAGCTGTAGGATGCAAGATTCCAGTCTTTGGTCTTCTCTCTCGCCGTGGTGATCCCTGCACGCTGGATCATCAGTTCTTTGATCCTTGCCCGGGCTCTCTCATCAAATGCCGGATTCACAAAACCAAAGTCATCGGAAAGGACCACCATGTTGCCATAAATGATCGGAACCACATCGTACTTTTCAGTGATGCCGATACCGCCTTCTAAGAGGTTCACCAGGTTGCCGTCTGCGTCATAAGTCCAGTCAGTTTCCGGGATACCCATACGGACGCACATCTGTCCATATTCTGTACAATCGAAATCCCAGATGGTCAGCAGTCTTTCCAGTTTGTCTTCGTCAATGTAGGGAGAAATAATGTTGCATCCCCAGAAGTTATCATTGATATCACCATGATGCTTCCCGTTCTCATCTGTCAGGATCAGCTCAACGCCCACCTTCCAGTAATCCAGATCCAGGTTCTCTTTCATGTATCTGGTGTTACGGTCCATCAGCACAGCCATGCCGTTGCCGCAGATGGAAGCAGCAGTACCGGCTGTATTAAAATACTGCTGGTCATCATCATTCAAAATAGTGTAGAATTCCGGGTAGACAAGGCCGGCATCATACATGGCTTTCAGTTTCAGCAAGTTGGCTTTGATACCGGAAGATTCTTCCGCAGGACCCCAATGGTACTTGCCGTCTTCGCCTTTATAGAATGCTGTCATGCTGGCGCCGTCATGCTCAGAACACATGCCTGCCAGAGAGATGAAGTGAGAGGTCGTGCCTACGAAAGGATACTCGACAATGCCGGCATCTTTCACAGCCTGGTTATAGGCTATAAACTCATCCAAAGTGATCTGGTTGCTTTCTATATTCTTGGAAAGGTCGTAACCGGCCTTTTCAGCCCAGTCCACACGAAGGTTGACGGCATAATGGCTGGTGATAATATCGGCCGGGAAGTTTGTCGCATAAATGGGACGGAAAATAAAGTAAGTACCGCCCAGCAATTCTTCATAGTACTTTGCAGCGGGTACCAGTTCCTGGGAAGCAGCCAGATTCGGATATTTTTCTTTCCAGCCATCCGGAAGCTTCAGGATGATGCCCTGGTCCACATAGTTGATGGCGTCACCGGCATTAAAGTTCCAGACGCACCATTCCGGAATATCATCAGCATTCAGCCAGGTATTCATTCTCTGTGTCCAGTTTTCAAAAGTAAGAGATGTGGCATCCCATTCAACGTTGAATGTGTTTGACCACCAGTCATCATAAGCGTTGCCGTGGTTATTATCATTGCCGTCCTGCAGCTGCACGCCGGCATACTCGATCTTAAAAGGTTTCGAGAAATCTCTGGACAGGATCTCCTCAGGGGACCCATACTCTGCCGAGGATCCGGCCTCTTCACTGCTCTGCTGAGCCTCTTCCGTCTGTGCGGGTTCAGTCTTTGCAGGTTCAGTCTTTTCTGCCTCAGACTGAGCAGGCGCCGATGTTGTTCCGGCCGGCTTTGTATCGCTGGATCCGCTGCTTCCGCAAGACGCGAGAGCCATCACCATAACAGCTGCAAGCAGCAGGGCAAGTATTTTTTTAAAGCTTATTTTCAATAGAATAGATCTCCATATAACTATATTACGATCAGGGTGCTCAACGCACCCTGATCTATGATCTGTGATCTACAGGTCTTTCCGAAAGCTTCTGATCATTTGGCGAACTTTTCGTTCAGATCATCAAGGACCGGCTGGATGAGGGCCATCTTATCCTTCACCCACTGATCATAGTTCTCGTCGAAATCTCCTGCTTTTGTAATGATATTCGCATACTCATCACCATAAGTCATGGTAGCAAGGTTCAATGCCTGTGAAGAATAACCCAGGAAATCCCAGTCAACTTCTTCACCTCTGACACTGGTGATCTGAGCACGCGTCTTATAAAGTTCGACCACACGCTTTCTGGCTCTCTCATCAAATGCGGGGTTCGCAAAGGAGAAGTCATCGGAAAGAATGACCATGTTGCCGTAGATGACCGGTGCTTGGCCGTTCGCATATTTTACGGAAACACTCTCATCCGGGGTTCCTGCCAGAAGGTTTACAGGGTTGCCATCCTTGTCATAATCCCAGTCTTTTTTGGGAACACCCATACGGACACACAGCTGGCCGTAATCGGTACAGGAGAAATCCCAGATATCCATCAGACGCTCGAATTTCTCATCATCCATATCAGGAGAAAGGATGTTGCAGGCCCAGTAGTTTGTAGACGGATCGCCATGGTTCACGCCATTATCGTCCACCAGGATAAGCTGGATCGCGCATTTCCAATAATCCAGATTCAGGTTTTCTTTCATACTTCTCGCGTTAGCATCACCTCTGGCGGCAATACCTTCGCCGGCATAAGAAGCCGCGACACCGGAAGCATTGAAGTACGGGATATAATCATAGTTCACGATGGAGTAGAAGTCAGGATAGACCAGGCCGTTGTCATACATCTTTTTCAGTTTTCTGACAGCTTCCTTAACGCCTGTTTCCTCTTCTGCCGGACCCCAGTGATACTTGCCGTCAGAGCCTTTATAGAAGGCCACCTGGCCGGTGCCGGTAGCTTCCGCTACAGAGTCGATCATAGAAGTATAAACACTGGTAGATCCATAGAACGGATATTCTGTGATGCCCGCATCCTTTACAGCCTGGTTGTAGGCAATGAATTCGTCCAGGGTGATGGTGTTCGAGGCAATGTTCTTGGAAAGATCATAGCCAGCCTTTTCTGCCCAGTCTGTTCTTAAATACACAGACATATGGCCTACGATAACATCGGCCGGGTAGTTGTTAGCGAAGACAGGACGGAAAATAATGTAAGTGCCGCCGTATTTCTCTTCGCACCACTTAGCCAGGGGGCACAGTTCCTGGGAAGCAGCCACATTGGGCCATCTTTCTTTCCAGTCATCGGGGAACTTGCGGAACAGACCCTGTTCCACATAATTGTTGGCATCACCGGCATTGAAGTTCCAGACACACCAGTCCGGAAGGTCATCGGCGTTGATCCAGGTGTTAAGTCTCTGTGTCCAGTTCTCAAAAGTGAGGACGGTAGCATCCCATTCTGTGTTGAATGTGGTGGACCACCAGTCAGTATACTCACTGCCATGGTTGAAGTCCACACCGTCAGTCAGCTGGGGGCCTGCGTATTCAATGGTAAGCTTCTTAGAGTAATCTCTGGAGATGATCTCCTGCCAGGTACCGAATTCCGCGGTCTCGCCAGATCCGTTTTCGGAAGATCCTTCTTCCGTCTGTGCGGGCTCAGTCTTTGCTGGTTCAGTCTGATTTGACTCAGATTTGGACGGGGCCCCTGTTGTTCCGGCAGGTTCTGTGCTGCTGGAACCGCCGCCTCCGCAGGATGCGAGTGCCATGATCATGACAGACGCAAGCAGCAGAGCAAGTACTTTCTTCATGCCTTTTTTCATAAAACCCTCCTTTGGTTTATTTGGAACTGAATAATATATTTCAGTCCTCAGACATTTCAGATCAGGCTTTTACAGCACCGATCATAATGCCCTTGGTGAAATATTTCTGAAGGAACGGATATACGGCCATGATGGGAACCATGGTCACGACCACGGCTGCCATTTTCAGGCCATCCGCAAAATTGCGGGTCTCGATGGTGGCCGTCGCACCTGCCGAATCCGTAGCCTGGGCATCGATAACGATACCTCTAAGCGTCTGCTGCAGGGACTGCCAGTCATTGGAACGAAGGAAGATCATGGACATGAAATATTCATTCCAGAGCTGTACAGCCACAAACAGGGCTACCGTGGCTACGATGGGCTTCGAGAGCGGAAGCACGATCCTGAAGAGGATGGTCCACTCACTGGCTCCATCCAGCTTTGCAGATTCTACCAAGGCTTCCGGCAAGGTATTAAAGTAGTTGTAGATCAGGATCATGTTGAAGGTATTCATACCTTGTGCCAGGATGACGGCCCAGACGGTATTCGTCAGTTTGAAGCCTTTCATGACCAGATATAAAGGTACGATACCGCCATGGAAGATCATAGTGATCAGCACTAAGATCAGGACCAGTTTTCTGCCCGGCCAGCCCTTGCGGAAGAAGCAGTAAGCCAGGGACAGGCACAGAAACAGGTTCATGGGAAGGCCTATCAGAAGATAGACCAATGTGGTCTTGTAGCCGATGAAGATACGGTTATCTTTAAACAGTTCTTTATAGGCTTCCAGCGTGGGTTCTTTCGGCCAGAAGACCCAGGTAGACTGGACATACTCCTTGTAAGAAGTAAAGGATGTCGCGATCATGTTAAAGAACGGGAAGAGGATCATGAACAGGCCAACGAGCAGGAAAAACAGGATGATAGCATCCATTACTCCGAATTTATTTCTTTTCATATTGACGACCTCCTTCCTTTAACCAAACAGACCTGAGCCGCCCAGCATCTTAGACAGTTTGTTAGCCGTAGCCAAAAGGATCATATTGATCACTGACCGGAACAGGGATACAGCTGTGGAGAATCCGAAGTCCGCCGACGCCTGGAATGTAATTCTGTAAATGTACATATCCAGGACTTCTGCTACGTTCTTGGTCGCGGCATTTGACATATTGAAGATCTGGTCAAAACCATTGGTCATCAGGTTGCCGGTAGCCAGGATGAACATGATAGAGATGGTGGGCATGATATTCGGCAGGGTAATATGGATCAGTTTCTGCCACCGCGTAGCGCCGTCCACATCTGCTGCCTCGTACTGATCCTGGTCTATACCGGAAATGGCTGACAGATAAATAATGGAGCTGTAACCTGCACTTTTCCAGATATCTGTGATGTAGAGCATAGGCTGGAACAAAGGCTCGCTGCCCAGGAAGTTGATGGTATCATGTCCGCTTGTCTTCAGCAGCACATTGACAAGTCCATCCACAGAAAGCAGGTTTCTCATAATGGCCACAACGATGACCCAGGATAAGAAATGGGGGAACGTGAACACTGTCTGCATGACCTTTTTCGACTTTTTCAGCCGGAGTTCATTCAGGGCCAGTGCCAGGATGATGGGGAAGGGGAAGACGATAAACAATCTTCCGAAGTTGATAAGCAGTGTCCTTCTGACCGACCGCCAGAAAAAAGCATCCTTGAAAAGGGCTCTGTAATTCTGCCACAGCGGATCTGCCCATGGAGATTCCCAGATGCCGAGTTTTGCCTTATAGGTCTTAAATGCCAGCTGCAGGCCGGCCAGTGGATAATACGCGAACAGGATGTACCACAGGATGGGTGCTGCCAGCAGCACATAGATCTGCCAATGCTTTTTCATCAGGATCAGGGTCTTCATGATGCCTGTCGAATTAGCTGCTGTCCTTGGTCCAGCTTCCGTGCTTTTTGATTTCCGGGCCAACTTAAGTTTCCTCCTTCTTCGGTTCCGCCGGTGTTAAGAAAAGGCTTTCGCATTCCGCTGCCGCTTCTCTTATCCGGTGGTCATAAAAAATTCACATTTTTGTCATTTTTTATGTTATAAAAAAAACTTTCTTTTTTATAGGGATTTTTTTCGGATTCTACCGTAACATTTTCGGAAATCTCTCCATGCCTTGCCTAATCATATCTCTCATGATATACTGACTATGATCGGACCGATCTTTCTAAAATCTCAAAAAGGACTGTCTTCTACTTTTTAAATACGCCAGAAAGCAGGGATTTAATTACGTGAACACCAGCAAGCGAATGATGTCAGAAAATACAACAGGCAGAACTTCTGTATCGCTGCGAAAAATGCTGCAGGTCTTTATTGCAGCTATTATCATCGTCACCGTGGGATCTGTTGTCTACCTGCTGGGTGTTTCTATTCCCAATGCCCAGAAAACGGAAGAAGCGCAGCATCTTCAGATGACAGCTCAAGTCGCTGAAAATATCAAAGAACGTCTCTCCACAACACAAAAGATGGCAGAAATTGCTGCCTACGCAGAATCGACTCAGACTTATCTCCTCTCTCTGGTCCCGGCCAATGTTATGGCTGCCAGAAACCAGTTCGATGCTATTTCCAGCTATCTGACCACCTTCAGCAGCGGCTATCAGAGCATGATCTTCGTCTCAAGACGTAACCGTTACATTTCCTCTACTTACGGCAATAATGAGATCTTTCAGGAGGCCTTTGAAGCTCTTGGCATGTCCTGGACGGCCGGGATCAAAAAAGCCGCCTATTCTCCGGTGATCACCTCGGGAAAACGGCATTACATGGTCTATATCTGCCCGGTATATGCCATTCTGGACGGTTTCCGCAACCGTAAGGCAGAACTGGCCTATGGCATTATCTATGACGTGGATGCTCTTCTGGACTCTATCACGGCTAAGTCTGATAATGAAGCACTTTTATTCGGGAAGGACGGAAAACTCATCGATACCTCAAAAGATCTTCCGGATACCCTGGATGCTTATAAAAACAGTATCATGCGAACGGGCAGGGGTGATATTTATCAGGCATCACGGACATCATTGCAGGATACCGGTCTTACACTGGTATATCTGACGCCGGTCTCCATGAAAAGCTATCTGCTTCCTCTCCTCCCTTTGCTGATCATACTCTCACTGGTCGTCCTGATCACCATCATGATCCTGATCATGCTTACCCGCGTCAACCAGGATATTATGGGCATAACAGGAGAACTCCGGAATCTTTCTCCTAATACTGCCTCAGGAATCTACCCGGAAGACTCCGCTCTTTCGGCTCCGCAGATCAGGGAACTCCAGCCTATCGTCACTACCATGAATGAGACTTTGGTGAGTCTGAATGAATATTCTGAAAGAGAGCAGGATCTTATTGCCCAGCATTATCAGGAAGAACTGGCAGCACAGCGGGCCGAACTTCTGGCTTTCCGGAGCCAGATCAATCCTCACTTTCTCTTTAATACCCTGGAATCCGCCCGGGCCATGGCCAGACACTATAAAGCAGAACCTCTGGAACGTCTTATTCAGGGCATGGCCAAAACCTTCCGGTATTCACTGTATGTGCCCATGATGGTGTCGCTTAAAGAAGAGCTGGAGACCATTGACACCTACCTGGGCGTCATGAACATCCGTTTCCCGGGGAAATTTGAACTGAAGAAAGAAATTCCGGAGGAGACCCTCTCCTGGCCGGTCCTTTCCATGCTCCTGCAGCCGCTGGTGGAAAACTGCGTACAGCACGCCTTTATCGGACGCAGTCACGGAACCATTACCATCCGGACCTGGTTTGAGAACGACAGGTTAAATATTGAACTGAAAGATGACGGCATAGGCCTGCCGCCGGAAAAACTGGAGAAGATCCAATGCCTCATCCGCCGCACTACCTCTGATACCGCCGCCGTCAGCAGTCCTTTCCCAAATACAGTCCCTGCCGGGGAAGGAGATATTTCCATCGGGCTCTCTAATATCTACCGGAGACTTAAGATCACCTTTGGAGACCATGCCCATATCCGGATCAGTTCGGAGGAAGGCGTCTATACCGCCATCCATCTGATCATCCCGGAAAAGCCGGATAATCCGTCTTTGTTTATCGATGACCTAACTGCTGATGATTGATCTTTTTGCAATATATGCCCAAATATAGGAGGTGTATTCTATGAGTGACTTTTCTTCTGTTACTGCCTGCGGGGAGTGCTGTCTGAAATGTCCGAAACATGCTGATGGACGCTGCCTGGGATGCATCGAAACGGACGGCCGGGTCCCGGAATGGGCTGAATCCGGCCAATGTAAGATCCATGCCTGTACAAGGGCGCACCAGGTGCCTTTCTGCGGTCTATGCGAAGAATTCCCCTGTGAAGAACTTCCCTCTTTGGCATCCTGGAATCCGGATATCATCCCAATGATGAAAGCATTACGGGATAAATATTATGCTTCTAACTAAAGAAATTCAAAATAAGAGGATGTCACAGCCCCAAAAAAGCATCAAAGGCGCCATATAGATCATACGGCGCCTTTGATATGTCAAATTGCAGATGGGTAGATGAGTTTGAAGGATAGAGAAAACACTGGCACAGAGAGAACTCAGCCTTAAACTCAAAATGGTAAGTTTGAGGCTGAGTTCATCCATCTCATAGTCTATTATTAAGGACTTAAGCATGGGAAATCTGATTCATGAAAGATGGCTTCTTAAAGTGCCTGGTCAGGACCCTGGTGTATAATAAAGTAAAGCCGGGGTTATTTTACCGGCACCGGTTTCCCGTCCAGAATATCCTCTGTCACTCCGCTTCTCTTGAAAACCATGCTGGCCTGTCCTAACCGAGCGGTATAAGCCGGCTCTCCGAAATTCCGGCCGGGTATACCAAAGGGCTGGAATTCGATCTCATCTTTTAACAGCTTTTCACAAAGGGCGATCATATCCTTGACTTTCTGAATATCATTCGGGACAAAAGTATTTGAATACCGGGCAGATCTTAAGCCTTCCTGCTTCCGGTGGCCCCCCAGCATGGTGATATCCTGATACTCAGGCGCGCTCATCTTCTTCAGGAAAGCTTCCAGTTGTTCCTTATAGTATCCCACAGTCGTGGAAGTATCCAGCTGCATCCAGACGCCTAACGCATCGCCGGTCATCATGAGCTTCCGCTTCTTATCCAGGAAGCAGACGGAACCGGGGGTATGGCCGCCCAGGTCAAAGACCTCGATCTCATATCCGCCGCCCAGGTCAATGATATCGCCGTCATTAATGGGCATCAGCTCTGGCTTTCCATAAGCTTTCTGCATCTCTTCCGGAATATTCGGGTTCTTCGTATATCGGCTTTCCAGGACACACACATCCTTCGGGCTCATATAGTACCGGTCAAACTTCGGGAGGTGGAACATATGGTCTCCATGACAATGTGTCACCGCCAGGTCAAAGGGCAGATTCGTCAATGATCTCACCATGCCGATAAAATCATTGTCAGCGAGGCCGGTATCTACCACCAGCGCCCGTTCAGTGCCTTCCACCACGTAGATCGTATCATCGTTATAATCTTCTATCCAATAGAAGCCCGGCATCACCATCTCCACCTGATACCTGGACACCCGGCTTTGACTGAACAGCCACTCTTTGATCTCATCATCCTGATAAGCAGGTACCCAGGAGAAATGCGGGTGCATGCCCAAGGATGCGATATAGCCTTCCGGATATTCAGTATATCTCACATCCGGATTCCCGGTGCCCCGTAAAGATTCCACCAGGGTACGGCTTCCGACAAAGCTGCTGAACATGGGCTGGTCCAGATAGCCAAAGGCTTTCACCACCGGATCATCCACTGCGTGCACGGCCCAGACCGGGACGTTTTTCGCATTTCTTACTTCCTTCGGATCCGCGGCGCCGCAAATGGGAAGAGCTGCAGCGATCAAGTCCGGATACTTCGAAATAAATTTCCAGGTGCCCATGCCGCCCATGGACAGGCCCGTCATATAGACCCGGGTGCCATCCACATGGCCTCTCATGCTCATCGACTGGATCAGGTCGCGGATCATCTCCATATAAGCATCATCGGTCCACCATTCATCTGTCATGACCTGGGGAGCAGCCACATAGCAGGGATGCTTTTCCTGCCATTCATCCGTGGCAAAGACCCAGCCGCCGTTATTACCCAAGGCAACATGCGGGTCTGTTCCCCGTTCGCCTGCCCCATGCAGATAAACCACCAGAGGATATTTCCGGCCTTCCGATGTGCCATTTTTCACTTCTTCCGGCGTATAGAGCATGTAACGCATGAAGCGGCTGCCCTTCCGGATCTCTTCTGCGGTGAATTTAGCCTTTGTCGCTGCGGTTTCCGGCTTTTCCTGAGGATTCTGCTTCGGGAAATAGAGCTGGCCCGGATCATAGCAGAAGGACAGCATCTGACCATGGGAAGTTTCTTTATATTCCATATGCATACCATGCATATCCATCACCCGGTCCTCACCGACGATGGTGCCCCTCATGATCCCCTGGGCCAGGAACCAGTCATCCTTCACGATCTGTCCCGTAAGCTGCACCGGGGACTGATAACGATGACCGGGATAGACCAGGATATCATCCAGCCCCAAAGGCAGCAGATAGTCCAGCAGCCGTCTGGTACTGGCTTCAAACCGCTGCATGGGTACCGCGCCGCGGATCTGCATCCAGATCGCACCGGATCCTACTGTATCACCGGAGAACATGACTTTATTTTCTTCATCCAGGAAAACAAAGGAACCCGGTGTGTGTCCTTCACAAGCCAGGGCTTTTAATTTCCTGTCGCCCAGGAAAAACTCCTGTCCGTCGGCAAGCGGGGTGAACCACTCTTCTTTTGTAGTGGGCACCATGCCCTTCAGGATCTCCATGTCCTTAAAGTCCATGTAGATCTTGCAGCCTGCTTCCGCAAATTCCCCGGTGGAAAGGCCGGCATGGTCCACATGCCCGTGAGTGATCAGCACATCGATCGGCAGGTCTGTATATTGTCTTACCAGATCATAAAGGCCAGTCTCACGCTGCAGGGTATCGATAAGTGCTGCCCGTGAAGCGCCGATGTAGAGCCAGGAGTCCACATAGGGGCTGGCAGTCCCGTCCGGCAGTACCATGCCTTCATTAAATTCATAAATGCAGTCAGATATTTTTGTTACCGTAATAGCCATACATTCCTCCTCACTTTAATCCGGCCGGCAGAATGAAAGCCACCTGCCGCCCTCAGGCCCGTGCCGGCTTAACCCGTTAATTATTATTACACAGACCTGTACAAAATAAGCCCAAAAGCAATATACCTGCTTATGGGCTTATTGTAACAGATTTTTTTACCTTAAGAACATCTTCCTGCCATTTTCCGAGGATTATCCCGGAAGTTCCGAAAAATGTCTGTCTTATCTGGCCATAAAGGCTTCGATCTCATCAGGTTCTTTGATGATGTCCTTCGAAAGCACCTCGCAGCCTTCCTCTGTGATGAGCAGATCATCCTCGATGCGGATGCCTATAGCTTCTTCGTCAATGTACAGACCGGGCTCGTTGCTGATGATCCAGCCGGGCTTCAGAAGATCCCCGGGGAAGCTGATGTCATGCACATCTATACCTATGGCATGACTTACGCCATGCATGTAATACTTACCCACTTCCGAAACATCCTGGATCAGGCCTAAGGAAACCAGTCCTTCTCCCAGGACTTCTTTGGCGCGGTCATTCAGCTGGCGCAGGGTGAGGCCCGGCTTCGCATAAGCCGCCACCTCTTTATTCGCCTTCAGCACCAGTTCATAGATCTCCCGCTGCCGGGGGGTAAACTTTCCGTTGACAGGATAGGTTCGGGTGATATCGCTGCAGTAGTTTTCATACTTGGCGCCCAGATCTAAGAGGATCAATGTGCCATCCTCTGCCATACAATGATTCGTCCCGTAGTGCATCATGCACCCGTTCAGGCCGGAACCGGCGATGGTGTTGAAAGAGGGCCGTTTGGAGCCCAGACGCTTAATGGTGTATTCATAATCCGCCTGCACCTGGTATTCCATCATCCCGGGCTTCAGGTTCTTCATGACAAATTCCAGCCCCTGCCGGGTCATATCGATGGCCTTGCGGATCTTTTCGATCTCTTCCTCATCCTTTACTTCCCGAAGGGGTGTGACAGCCGCATGCAGATCTTTCAGAGTCACCGCCGGCCAGGCTTCCAGAAGCTCTTTTGCCTTCACTGCGTTATAATCCGGCAGATCATCTTTATGTCCGCGGAACACATCAGCATATACATATTCCACCGGGAAACGGCCCATATAGCTGCTGAGCATGCTGTCCAGGCTGTCAATGTACCTGACGTCCTCAATGCCGGATATGGCGCTGACTTCTTCTTTCGTGGGCATCTTCCCGGTCCAGCGCTCATTCAGTTCATCCGGTTCTTCTATAAACAAGGTCTCAATGACCCGTTCCGCGGTCTTCAAGGCCGTAAACGCCGTGTTTTCCCGCTCCAGTCCCGTCAGATAAAAATACTGGCTGTTCACTTCAAAATTATAATAATCATCCTCATTCGTATGGATGGGGATGCCCGCGTAACTCACCACCAGGCTGTTCTCAGGCAGGAGTTCGTATAAATTCTCTCTGTGTGACTTGAATGACATAAAAACCTCTTTATTCCTGTTCTTTTTTCCTGGCGCTTAAGTACTCCAGGATCGAATGAGCCGCCACATTGCCCTCTCCCACCGCTTTCGCGATCTGATAAGGGCGTCCGGTGCAGTCTCCGGCGGCATAAAGTCCCGGGTAGTTCGTCTCCTGCTGCCGGTTCACGATGATGTGAGCTCCCTCTACCGCAAGGCCGGGCACCAGGGTGGAAGGCGCCACCGCGTTCCGCAAACAGAAAAGGCCGTCCACGGCGATCTCCGTACCGTTGGCCAGCACGATCCCCGTCACCTTCATCCCGCCTTTTACTTCTTTAATGGGATCGATGCGCTCCACCTTCGGATGGGTGATGCCCACGTTTTTATAGCCGCAGGAAAGGTAGACCTTATCTGCGATCTCCGCCAGGTATTCCACTTCATGTTCATACCGTTCAGATCCGCAGAAAACGGCAATGGTCTTTCCCTTATACAAAAAGCCGTCACAGGTCGCACAGTAGGACACGCCGCGGCCTAGATATTCCGCTTCGTTAACATAGCCTTTGGCAGGTACGACCCCGGTGGCCAGCAGTACGGTTTTCGCCTCATACATTTCATTCTCCGCCAGCAGGCTGAACTGGTCCTGCATGGGAAGGATGTTCGTGACCTTTTTATCAATGCTGGTAAGGTCCAGAGCCTTTGCGTGTTCCCTGAATTTCTCATTCAGGTCACTGCCCTTGATCAGTCCCAGGCCCGGATAGTTTGCAATCTTTTCTGATTTTTCCACTTTATCGCTGTAGGAAGCAGAACCAAACCAGAGGATCTCTTTTTCATGAAGTTTCAGTGTCAGGGCTGCAGACAGCGCTGCCGGCCCCGTTCCGATAATTGCAATGTCGTATAGCATAATAAAACCTCCTATACGTAAAACCCGGCTTCCCCTTGAGGCTATCCTCCCCCAGTGGGGGAGGTGTCAGCTGAAAGCTGACGGAGGGGCAAAAGCTGTCAGCCAAAGGCTGACTGATGGGGTGCTTCCAAAAGTCTGACTGATGAAACACCTCATCCGTCACGGCTTTCACCGTGCCACCTTCCCCTAAAAAGGGGAAGGCTTAGGCGTTGAAGACGTATTTATCCAGGCGGTCAAAGGCCTCCACAACTCTGGTGTAGGGGACCGCCAGGTTCATACGGATGGAATCCGGCTGATGGAAGGGGCGTCCGTCCTGCCAGTAGACCCCTACCTCATAGCCTTTTCTGATTAGTTCATCGCAGGTAATGCCGTGTTTTTCCAGCCACTCATGGCAGTCTAAGTACAGCATGTACGTGCCTTCTGGTTTTGACAAAGACACGCCTTCGAAATGCTCATTAATGAAATCATAGGCGTAGTCGCAGCTGGTCCGCAAGACTTCACACAGCTCATCCACCCACTGGTGGCCTTCCGGCTTATAGGCGCCGATCAGGGCGTACATAGACAGCACATTCTGTGAATTATAATGTGTCTTAGAGCTGGCGGAATTCACCAAGTCCCTCAGATACTTATTATAAATGATCTGGTAGCTGCCGATCAGCCCCGCCAGGCTGAAGGTCTTCGATGTGGCATAGAATGCCATGGTACGGTTCCTGGCATCCTCAGACACAGACTGGGTAGGTGTGTGCTTTCCGTGAAGGATGATGTCCGACCAGATCTCGTCCGAGATCACAAACACATCGTTCGCCTTATAGACTTCCATAGCCTGTAAAAGCTCTTCTTTTTCCCAGACACGTCCGCAGGGGTTGTGGGGGTTGCACATGATGGCCACATGGATATTGTTCTCTTTCAGTTTCTTATCCATGTCTTCATAATCCATGCGCCAGACACCGTTCTCATCCCGCTTAAGGTCTGAGTGGACGATCTTATATCCAGCGTTCGTCAATGTCCCCGTGAAGCCTACATAAGTGGGTTTATGTAAAAGCACCGGATCCCCCGGCTGGCACAGAGCCCGGAGAGCCGAAGCTACGCCGCCCAGCACACCGTTCTGGTAGCCGATGTGTTCGCGGGTCAGGCCTTCTACGCCGTTCCGCTTCGTCTGCCATTCGATGATGGAGTTAAAATACTCGTCTCTGGGGCGGTAATAACCAAAGGTCGGATGCTTCACCCGCTCAATGATACTTTCCTGGATGGTCGGACAGGTGGGGAAGTTCATATCCGCGACCCACATGGGGATGGGATCAAAACCTTCCTTTGCAGGTACCATATTACCGGTCCCGATGGCATCCACGGCGATGGCATCATGGCCGCGGCGCTCTATGATACTGGTAAAGTCAAATTTCATGAGAATGCCTCCTGGATTGTTATTTGTAATCTTCTTAAGGTAAAGCATAACACAGACAGAGAACTTTCTCAAGAGGATGCTTAAGAAGATTCATCGGACAGCCCTCATCTTCGGCCGGGATAGGCAGGGCTCGCAGCAGGATCTTTACCCTGGTACAGTCTGCAGTCCGGGCGGAAGCGAGCCGATATTTTTGTTTATTTTTATCTGTTTATTGCTTTCATATGAAATGATGTTTATAATTGCCTAAAAAGCATGTTTCTTTATATTTTTCCGGCCGGCCTGATGTCCGCTCTTTTTACACGGTGCAGAACAGGAGAGCCCCGGTTCCGGAAATGCCTCTGCTTAACAGAAAGATCCATCATTTATGAAGACACGTACAGGAAGAAGATATCAGCGTTTTTTATTCCGCCGTCTGGTCATGATCCACATGATCCAGTCATTGACACTGTCTTTGAACGGGATCATAGACAGTGCCGTGGCAGGGCAGTTTTTCGGCGGAGAAGGCCCGGCCTGTATGCGGATAAGCTCAGACAGATCATAAAAAGCGGATCTCCCATGGCGGTGCGCTATATCTGCGCCATGCTGACCCCCCTTCTCATCAAGACCATTGAAGAAGTCATCGCCATGTCCAGGGAAGTGGCGGAGCTTTGCACAAGCTTCGGCATTGAGCATAAACAGGCGATGCACACCGGACTGTGTCTGGAAGAACTGGGCGTCAATGCCATCGAACATAATGTGAAAGTAAGGCATAAAGTGCATCTTCGCGTGCGCTTTATCATCGGAGAAAAATGGCTCATCCTCAGGCTGAGGGATGACGGACGGCCTTATGATCTGACTCAGGCCTACCATCTGATAAACCCGGAGGATCCTTCATCCCACATCGGACTGCGCCTGGTCTATGCCAGTGCTGAAAAAGTGCAGTATTCATCTTTCCTGAGTCTGAATAACGTATGCATCCGGCTCGTTGTTCTGAAAGAGGCAGAATGAGTCATCCGGCAGGACAGAAGTCTTACGCAAAACTCAATCTTGCCCGAATGCTTTTCTTTATGTTATACTGAATTAAATTTAGACTTTTTTGATCGTTTACAAATATCCCAGACTATCAAGGAGGAACACTTATGAAGAGTTTTACTGCTGCTGCCCGGACTCCGGCCATCACTAAACGGGAAGCCGCGAACCGGCTGCTGGCCCGGGAGGCTGCCGGTGAAGGTATCGTACTGCTTAAGAATGAAGGAAATGCCCTGCCATTGGCCCCCGGAAAACTGGCGCTTTTCGGTGCCGGCGCCTCCCATACCGTAAAAGGCGGCACCGGTTCCGGTGAAGTAAATGAACGTCAGACAGTGACCATCTTAGAGGGCCTGAAAGCGGCCGGTTTTGAGATCACCACAGAAAAGTGGATCAAAGATTTTGACAAAGAAGCGGATGATCCGGATGCCAAAAAGGCTAAAAGAAAGCTGGATATGGCCGATATGCTGGCGGCAGATCCCCTGCCCTTCGGGCGTCGGATCGACGAAAGCGACATTGATCCTGAGTGCGAGGCCGCGGTCTATGTAGTTTCACGGCAGGCGGGTGAAGGCGGCGACCGGAAACTGGATCGGGGCGATTTTGATCTGGATGATCTGGAAGCAGATAACATCCGCGTCATGGCCGCTATGTACAAAAAATCCATCCTGGTCATTAATTCAGGTTCATACTTAAGCCTGTCTAAGATCAGTGATGTCCCCTTAAGCGCAGTCCTGTTTGTCTGCCAGATGGGTATGGAAGGCGGAAACGCTTTTGCCGATGTCCTCACAGGAAATGTGACACCCTCCGGCAAACTGACGGATACCTGGGCTAAAGTCTATGAAGATGTGCCCTGTCATGAGTTTTACAGCTATCTGTCGGGGGATGTGAAGAATCAATACTACAAAGAAGGCATCTATGTGGGCTACCGCTATTACGATACTTTTGGCGTAGAGCCTTTATATCCTTTCGGTTTCGGCCTTTCTTACACCACATTTGAGATCACCCGGCATGCTTTTTACCTGGATACAGAAAAGCAGGGGATCCGTGGTACGGCCACGGTTAAAAATACCGGCAATGTCCCCGGAAAAGAAGTGGTGCAGGTCTATGTCAGCGCTCCCGAAGGAGAACTTCCGAAAGAGTACCAGCGCCTTACGGCCTTTGCCAAAACAAAGGAATTAAGGCCTGGCGAAGAGGAGACATTGGAGTTGTTCTTCCCCTTCTCTTCTCTTGCAAGCTATTCGGAGAAAGAAGCCGCGTTCCTTCTGGAACAAGGTGATTACATCGTCCGGATAGGTACTTCTTCCAGGGATACGAAGGCTTCGGTAGTGATGCGGCTTTCTGATAAAGCCTATATCTCCCGTCATCAGAACCTGTGTGTTCCGCTTCAGAGCGTGGAAGAGATCACACCGGTCATCCGGCCTGCAGCAGATGATACCGCTGCTCTTCCGGTGCTTTCCCTGAATGCCGCCGATGTGCAGACAGAGACCATGGTCTATGAAGATCCCCTGCCCTATTCTGACGCAAAAGTGGACAACATCATGTCCCGCCTGACTTTAGAGGATATGATCGATGTCTGTGTGGGCGGCGGCATCCCCTCCATGATGAGCGCAGATAAATTCTTCACCCCCGGCGCCGTAGGACGGACTACCACGAAGCTTTACAAAAAAGGCCTCATCAATGTGAACCTGGCGGATGGCCCCGCAGGCCTCCGGCTCTTAAGAGTCTCCGCCCTTAATAAAAAAGGTAAGCTGAAATTCGTTAAAGGCAACAGCATGCTGAGTGTCATGGATAATATGCCCGGCCTGCTGACGAAGTTCCTGACCGCTGACGAAGAAAAGTCGGAGCTTTTGTATCAGTACGCTACCGCCTGGCCCGTGGGGACCACATTGGCCCAGACCTGGAACACCGCCATCATGCAGCGTGTGGGAGAAGGCATCTCGCTGGAAATGTCAGAATACGGCATCACCTACTGGCTGGGGCCGGCCATGAACATCCACAAAAACCCGCTCTGCGGCCGTAACTTTGAGTATATGTCAGAGGATCCGTATCTCACCGGTAAGATGGCCGCCGCCCTGGTAAAGGGCGTCCAGTCCATCGATGGGAACTACGCAACCATCAAGCATTTCTGCTGCAACAACGCAGAGGATGACCGCATGCATTCCAACAGCCGCGTAAACGAACGGGCCTTGCGTGAGATATATTTAAGAGGCTTTGAGACAGCCGTTAAAGAAGGGGGCGTGAAGTCAGTCATGTCCAGTTATAACAAACTGAATGATATCTACACGCCGGACAACTATGACCTCCTCACCGGGATCCTCAGGAACGAATGGGGCTTTGACGGTGTGGTCATGACCGACTGGTTCTCAACATTGCCCGGCCAGGGCAGCGCCGGACTGGCCCTTCATGCCGGCAACGATATGATCATGGCAGGGCTTCCCATGGATAAAATGAATATCAGAAAAGCACTGAAAAACAGACAGCTCAGCAAACTGGATGTACGGCGCTGCGCAGCGAACATTATCCGGCAGATCGTATACAGCCACGTGGCCAAAAAGGTAAAAGCAGAGATGTTCGAGTAAAATTATATGGCATAGAAGAAAAAAGAGC
>CACZSO010000037.1 GCA_902783795.1 uncultured Eubacteriales bacterium | reverse complement strand
CCGTGACGGGGACAGGATCATGGATCTCTGCACCGGAAACGGTATCGTCCCGCTTTTGATGGACGCCAGGAGAGAAGGACGGACAGCGCACTTTACAGGGCTCGAGATCCGGGAAGAAGCCGTCAGAGCGGCACAGGCCTCTGTTAAACTGAACCGGGCGGAAGACCGCATCCGGATCGAAGCCGGCGATATCAAAACAGCCTCAAAACTTTACGGACAGCGCTGTTTTGATATGGTGACCTGCAATCCGCCCTATATCAAGCAGGGCAGCGGGATCGTGAATCCCATGGATAAGAAAGCCATCGCCCGTCACGAGATCCTGTGTACACTGGACGATGTGATGCGGGAAAGTGCAGGTCTCCTTAAAGACGGTGGCAAGCTGTACATGGTGTACCGGCCGAAACGGCTGAATGAAGTGTTTTTGCTGGCGGAAAGGTATCATCTGAGCGTTTCAAGGCTTAAGTTTGTGCATCCATATGAAGACAGAGAAGCAGTATTGGTACTGATAGAAGCCGTAAAAGGAACTCATTCGGAACTGCACACAGAAGCACCGGTCATTATTTATCGTGAGGAAAATGAGTTCTCTGAACAGATCCATGAGATCTACGGTGACGGGCAGCACTGAAAGGCCATCAGCAACCACGAAATAAGATTTATTTATCTGCCGGCTTCGGAAATATCCGGAACCGGCAGTTTATAGATAAAAAGCTGCATGATTTGGAAGAGAGGATCATATATGGCTGGAACATTATATCTTTGTGCCACACCGATCGGGAATCTGAAAGATATGACAGAGCGGTGCATAGAGATCCTGAAGACGGTGGATCTGATCGCGGCGGAGGATACCCGCAACAGCATCAAACTGCTGAATCATTTCGATATCCACACCCCCATGACGTCCTACCTCGAGTTCAACCGCTTTGATAAGGCAGATGATCTGGTGAGACAACTCCTGGAAGGAAAAAACATCGCCTGTATCACAGATGCCGGCACACCGGGGATCTCAGACCCGGGAGAAGTATTGGTGCAGAAGGCAGCAGAAGCAGGGATAGAAATCACCTCCATACCAGGTGCCTGTGCGGCTGTAAGCGCCTTAGTGATTTCTGGACTTCCCACGCGGCGGTTCCGGTTTGAAGCCTTCCTGCCGACAGATAAGAAGGAGCGGCGGGAGATCCTGGAAGAGATCCGAAACGAAACTGCCACCATCATTATCTATGAAGCACCGCATCGGCTGCTGAGGACGTTGACAGATCTTCAGGAAGCCTTTCAAGAGCGCCGGATCTCTCTTTGCAAAGAGCTGACGAAGACCCACGAAACCGTAATACGGACCACCCTCACGGAGGCGGTGAAGAGGTACAGCGAAGAAGAACCCCGGGGAGAATACGTTCTGGTAATAGAAGGGAAAAAGAAGGAAGACCTGAAAAAAGAAGCGGCCGCAGCATTTGAAAATATCTCCCTGCAGGAGCATATGAAAATGTATGAAGAACAGGGATTAAGCCGGAAGGAAGCCATGAAAAAAGTGGCGGAAGACCGGGGGATATCCAGGAGAGATGTGTATCAGAAATTGTTGGAAGAATAAAGCTTAAAATGAAATCGCAGGAGGGGTGCCCACGGGCACCCCTCCTGCGTGTTGAGCTTACTTTTAGGAGTATGATGCGGTTCCTTATTCATCGTTGGCATCGGGGGAATTTAGCTGGGGGTTAATATCGAATACCTCCGCCTGATAACTCTTTCCGCTAATTTTAAGCATAACTTTATAGGTCCCAGGTTCACATTCTTCCTTATCCAATTGTATCTGGATTTGGTCATTACCTGAAAACGTAAAGGCAGAATCCCCCATTGCCATAGGCATAAAGTGATAGGGAACATATGATGCGATCCATTCACCTTTTTCAGCAGCCCCATCAAGTTTCCACATACTCAGATCACTGCTCATACGAAAACTAACTTCCTGATCTTTATTATTGCTGATCCACAGGTTTACAATTCTGGTATCAGTATCTTCTAAAGTTAATACAATATCGTTATCTGAAGCTGTCGGATTCTTCTCAATATATTTTCTGTATTCGATGTAATCAGTATCTGTTGCTTCTGTACATCCTATAACCCCAAAGCATAAGCAAATAATAACTAAAAGAAACCTCTTCAAAGCTATCACCTCACGTCCAATTGGAATCGACTTAGTCTCCTTGTTGGGTCGTCATGACCGCTTCATAAATAGTCTGTTCCCCTGAGCCGGATGTTAACTTCAAACCAGCTGGCTGTTTGCCAGAAAATGCGGCCTGTGAAGGATTTTTTGGTCATCTCAAGACAGAGCTGTTCTATACGCGAAACTGGGATGAGATATCCATTGAAGACTTT
>CACZSO010000036.1 GCA_902783795.1 uncultured Eubacteriales bacterium | reverse complement strand
TTCTCCTGTGGTATATTGGAGGGTATTCCCATCTTCTGTATATGCCGCTGCATGACTGTAGTTTACCAGCAGCCAGATCGTTTCATCTTTCCTTTGATATTTGTTCACTGTTCGATGGGATGGTCTCAATAGAAGATGGTTCTCTGCTGCATGATGTACAAAGGATTGTAGTAATTAAAATGATTACAACTGCATAGTATTTCATAACATTTCCTTATATGGTTCCCTCCTGGCAAAACATTTCACAGAAGGGAACCATTATGATGAGGGTTTATGCTTCGCAGTCTTTGTAGAATATCCTCTTCTTATTGTACACGATGGAGGTTCCCTTCCACTCCGAGCGGCGGACGTCGTCATTTACAAAACCGCCGATGGCATAGCCGTGGGGGTTCAGGCCGAAAGTGAAGGAACGGATATCTTCCATACCTTCCCGTCCTGCCATGATCTGCTCACAGTTCTCGATCATATTATCCAGGATCTGGATGTCTATAGGAGAGCCGTTGTGCGGCGGGCAGACACAGGTCGCCCGGCCGGCGATCTTCTCCTTAAGGGCCACACAGTTGTCACGGTACAGTTCGATGCAGTTATTGCCTCTGGCTCCCATGATCAGCACCTGGCCGCCTTCGAACTCATCGCCGGTGAACAGGCAGCCGTACTTCAGATCCAGATAAACGATGGAGGATGCGCTGTGGCAGCCCGCGAACTTCAGGCACTCGATCTGCCTTCCGCCCAGGTCGATGATATCGCCGTCACCGATAATGACCGGCTCATAGTTTAACGGATGGCTCCACTGTCCATTGGGACGGGGATTTTTCTTGGAAGCCTGGACTTCTTCCCAGGCGATCTGGGTCATGTAGATGGGGCAGTCTGCGAACTGGTAGTTATTCTCCGTATGGTCGCCGTGAGAATGGGTGCAGGCCACCGCCAGCTTCTTACCCGGGAAATTCTCTTCGACATAAGCACGAAGATCCAGATCCAGGTCCGTGGTATCGATGATCAGAGCATACTCATCTCCCACCACCACGTGGGGCTGGGACTGGGCATTATCCATGGTGACGCCCTGAAGATACCAGGTATCCGGCTTTACCAGCCGTCTCATAAACTGTTTATTAACAGGCCAATCTCTGAAACTGACACTCATGATGATATCTCCTTTCCTAAGTTAACTGAGATCCAGGTCTTTTAAGAAGACACGGTTCCGGTTGTAAACGATGGAGGTACCCTTCCACTCTGAACGAAGTGCGGTGCCTTTGCCTCTTTCCAGTCTGGCCATGCCGTCATTGATCTCATCAGGATCACGGGTGAAGGGCAGATTGTGGTAGGACTGGGGATTCCGGCCGTAGGACATGGAGCTCACATCTTCCATGCCGGGGATGCCGGACATGATGCGCTCACAGTTCTCGATCATATTGTCCAGCGTCTGGGGATCTAAGGGAGATCCGTTATGCGGCGGGCAGATGCATGTGGCACGTCCCGCTACGGTATCACGTAATTTCACCAGGTTGTCACGGTAGAATTCCACGGAGTTCAGCTTGGAAGCAGCGCCGCCCACCAGGACCTGGCCACCTTCAAATTCATCACCGGTGAACAGGCAGCCGTACTTCAGATCCAGGTAAGCCACGGAAGAGGCACTGTGGCAGCCGTTGAAGTCGATGACTTCCAGCTGTCTGCCGCCCAAGTCGATGATGTCGCCGCCCTTGATGATAGTGGGCTCATAATTCAGCGGGGTAGCCCAGGCTTCCATACCGGGACGCGGGTTCTTTCTGGATGCCTGCATTTCCTCCCAGCAGATCTGGGTGCAGTATACCGGGCAGCCCTCGAACTGATAGTTGTTTGCAGTATGATCGCCATGGGAATGGCTGCAAAGAACGATGAGGGGCTTATCCGTCACACATTTTTCCACGTATTCACGAACATTGTAGGGAAGGTCGGTGGTATCCACTACGGCCGCGTACTTGTCGCCGATCACCACATGGGGATGGGGTGCCGCACAGTCTTCCACAAAACCATTGAGGATCCATGTGTCAGGCTTTACCAGCCGTTTCATAAACTGTTTCTCGATAGGAAGCTCGAGAACATTGATCTTCTCACTCATAACAGTATTCCTCCTTTAATTTGAGTTTCTTGTATTTATTTTACCCTGTCGGCTGCTGTTTTTCAATAGCAGAGAACAAGGATAATTGCTGTCGCAAAAAGCCCTGTGAACAGAAAACTGTCTTTCTGTTCAAAGGGCCTTATGTCACTCATCTTTTTTATAGATAACTTCTTTCTTTTCCTGCGTTTTCTTCTTATTGCGGAGATGAAGGAGCAGGATGGTCACGGCTGCGATCACCACTATCCCGATGATTACCGGAAGGATGGAAAGCAGGATGCCGCCAATGAGTTCAAAGGGAGAAAAAATAACATCGGCAAGGACCATACGCGTTCCGAAAAAGAACAGTCCCACCATATAAGCCATGGTGACCGTCATGATCTTTAATAAAACAGCTGCTTTATTCTTAAAATACACCTTTTTGACCTCCTGATATTCCCGTAAAGTCCTGACCTGCAGCCTGTAAGCTGCCGGCAGGCTTCACTTGCTAAATCCCTTTAGTCATGTTATACTACAAAATGATGAATTCCGCAATAAAGAAGATACCTTATTATGAGACTGCAAGTTAAAAACGTAACCGTTAAATACGATGATGATATCATCCTGGAGAATATTGATTTCGAAGTCCGGGACAGCGAGAAGATCGCTGTCGTGGGCCGTAACGGCTGCGGAAAAACCACCCTCTTAAAGGTCATCACGGGAGAAGTGGAGACAGCGAACCGCTCCAGTGATGAGGGCACCGGCATCTTCATGGCGGGTAAACAGGATATCGGCTATTTAAAGCAGGTAAGTTTTGAAGACGGGGATATTACCGTTGAAAATGAGATCAAAAAAGTGTTTGCAGACGTCTTCGAGACCGAAGAACGGATGCACGAAATAGAAGCCCAGCTCTCAGACCAGGATCCCAGACTGCTGGGAGAATATAATTATCTCCAGAAAAAGATGGAAGCCCTGAACGGCTACACCTGGAAACAGGATATAGAGATCATGTTCCAGCGCTTCGGCTTCAGCCTTTCTGACCTTCAGCGGCCCATCGGCACCTTTTCCGGGGGCCAGCAGACTAAGGTCGCTTTTATCAAGCTCCTCCTCTCCCGCCCGGATATCATGCTGCTGGACGAGCCCACGAACCATCTGGACCTTCCCACCATCGAATGGCTGGAGGGTTACCTTAAATCCTATGATAAAGCCGTGGTCATCGTCTCCCATGACCGGATGTTCCTGGATAATGTGACCGATGTGACTTATGAGATCGAGTATCATCACATGAAACGCTATCCCGGGAATTACACCGCTTTCATGAAGCAGAAAGAACTGGATTACGAGAAACAG
>CACZSO010000035.1 GCA_902783795.1 uncultured Eubacteriales bacterium | reverse complement strand
TGTTCGGCGTGACTTTCATAGCCGCCAATATGGTGGTGAACCGGGTGGATATGTTTGCCTGCATGCCGGCTATGGCAGTGGGTACCGCCATGAGTGCTTTTACCGGGCAGAATATAGCCCGGAATAAAGAACGGGTCTATAAAGGGATCAGTGTCAGTATGCTGCTGGCTTTTGGCATCGGCATCGTTTTCTGTGTGCTGCTGATCTTGCTGAAAGATATATTGCCCCTGGCTTTCAACAGTGACCAGGAAGTGGTATCTTTAGCTGCGCGGGGTCTGCTGATCACTGCTGTTTCCGCCGTATTCCAGGGAGTCGACAGCTGCCTCGTAAATGCCATGAGAGGCGCAGGCCGAAGTTTTGTTCCCATGATCACCTCCATGCTGGGTTCCTACTCCAGGATCCCGCTGGTGTATTTTCTGGCGGTAAGGCCGGACAATTCCTTGGGAGCGTTCTGGGCCATTACCATTGCTTCCGGACTCCGGGCAGCTGCCATTATTATTTATTATTTCTTCCTGGGCGGGAAGAAAGCCATCGAAAATTTCGACCCGGAAAAGATCCGGAGAAGATGATCTTAAAAGACTGCGGTATGTATGACGTACGGCAGTCTTTTTCTTGTGTTTTCCGGGATTATGGAATACAATAAGGGAAAGAACATTAAAACCTCCGGAGGTACATCGTATGAGAAAAATGTTTATAATGCTGGTTTTGGTCCTGATCTGTCCGGGCTTGTTCTCTGTTTTTGCGGCTGCCGAGGAGACAGAAGAAGTTGAGGCGTTTAAAGAAGCGCTGGATTATTCTGACACAGCCAACTGGGCTTATTTTGCCGAGGGAGAGGAAAGATCAGCCGATGTTTTCTTTATCTGTCCGACGGTCGATACCAGAAGCTATGCGAATTCTGTGGATTTGAATGATAAGCTGAAATCCCGCTTCTTAAATGCGATCGATGCGGAAAAGGGTATCTATTCGGATGAGTGCCGGTTCTATTCACCCTATTATCGGCAGATATCCACCAATGCCTATAAGCTTTCAGAGGAAGACTTACTGCAGGCAGAAAAGAATGCAGCCCTGGATATCAAGGCTGCTTTCCGGTACTATCTGGATCATGAAAATAACGGAAGGCCTTTTATCATAGCTGGCTTTTCCCTGGGCGGCCAGATGAGCCTGGAGCTTCTGAAAGAATATTTCGGCGATACCGAAGAAGGGAATATGCTGAAGAAACAGCTGATCGCGGTCTATGCCATCGGCTGGCGGGTCACACAAGATGATATCAATACCTATCCGCAGATCCTTCCCGCTTCCGGAAAGGATGATCTGGGCGTCGTGATCACCTATGACTGTGAAGACGGCAATGTAACGGGTTCCATTATCATTCCGGAGGGAGTTAAAACACATTCCATTAATCCGCTGAACTGGAAGACTGACGGGACCTTTGCCGATAAGTCTCTCAACAAAGGGGCTTTATTCTCTGAGGAGGCTGGACCGATCCCTGAGTTTTGCGGAGCATATATCGATGAGGAGCGCGGGTCGTTGATCGTTCCGGAAGTGAGTACGGAAGACTATCCCAAAGGAATGGATATCTTTCCCGACGGCAGCTTCCATCTGTATGATAATATGTTTTTCTATACGAACCTGAAGGAAAACGTTGCCCTCCGGGTATCCACATACATGAAGGCCCATGAAGAGGAGGTTCCGTTAACGGGCGGCACAGACATTGTCCGGTGGCTTGTGATCATGGCGGCTTCACTGACGGGTCTTGCAGCATTAGGAATGTCTCGGAAAGAACGTTTGTCCCGGAAAAGAGTCTGATACCAGGAAGAAAGGAGAGAAGATGAGGAACCGATCTGTGATCCGTGGAGCCGGCTTCATGCCGGACTATGCCTGCAGTGCCAAATGCCGGCACTGCCTGTACGGCTGTTCGAATAAAGGGAGCCGGGACTATGTTTCCAAAGAAGATGCGGAGCGCATCATGGCGAAGCTAGAGGATGCCGGCGTCACATCTTTGCACGTGGGCGGCGGTGAACCTTTTTTGAATTTCGAGGGGCTGAAAGAAGTCATAAAAGCCATGGGCCGGCATCACATTGCCGTGGACTATATAGAGACCAATGGCTTCTGGTGTGTGGATGAGGACCAGGCAGCGGAGAAACTTCGGGAACTTAGATATCTGGGAGCCGACACGGTGATGGTCTCCTGTGATCCTTTCCATATAGAATATGTGCCTCTTTCAAGGGTCGTGACCTTCTGCCGGGCAGCGGAAAAGGCCGGTATCGGCTGGTTTGTCTGGAAAGAGCAGTTCTTCCGGCGGCTGTCGAAACTGGATATGACACGGACCCATACACCGGAGGAGCTGAAAGAAGCTCTGGGCGAGGATTATCTTTTAGAAACCGCCCGGGAATACGGCATCGGCATGAACGGAAGGGCACTGAACCTGGCCAGAGAGATCTACCCCTTAAAAAAAGCCAGGGAAGCAGCAGAGGACAGACCCTGTGAGCGGATGCTCAGGGGCGGCCACTGTCATATAGACCTGTACGGCAATGTAGTTCCGGCAGGCTGCACCGGTATCGCCATTTCTATTGAAGACTTTACTAAAGGCCGGGAAGAGCTCACCGATACAGAAAAGCATCCTGTGATTGCACGACTGATCACCGGCGGAAGCGCGGCGCTTCTTGATTACGCCGTAAGCCTGGGATTTGATGAAGAGACAACAGCAGCCACCTCCTGTGATCTCTGCTACCGACTGCGCTGTTTCCTCAGGGAAAAGGCACCTCATCCGGACATAGGACCCGACTGTTTTTATGAGATGATGGAAACATAAATCTGCGCGTAAAGGCTGCACAGCCTGCGGACCGCCTAAGAATAAGCGGAAAAGCGGCTGTACAGCCTTTCTTAATTATAAAAGGCTTGTTTTTTTTGGTTGTTTGGGGTACAATTAATGTTCAGGTTTTATGGCCTGTGATGGGCCGTGCCGAAGAGAGGAGAGTCGATTATGGAATGCATCAGTATTCGTGAACTTTTTAAAGAGACAGATCAGTATATCGGGAAGGAAATTACCGTGGGCGGCTGGGTCCGTTCGAACCGGGATTCGAAGCAGTTTGGCTTCCTGGTGCTCTCGGACGGCACCTTCTTTACACCGCTGCAGGTGGTTTATCATGACACCATGGAGAATTTCCAGGAGATCGCGAAACTGAATGTAGGCGCCTGTGTGACGGCCAGGGGTGAGCTGGTGGCGACTCCGGAAGCAAAGCAGCCTTTTGAGCTTCAGGCGGTTTCAGTTACTGTCGAGGGTTCCAGCCCTTCTGATTATCCGCTGCAGAAGAAGCGCCATACTCTGGAATTCTTAAGAACCATGACGCATCTGCGTCCCCGCACCAACACTTTCCAGGCGGTCTTCCGTGTCCGTTCCCTGGCGGCTTATGCTATTCATAAATTCTTCCAGGAGCGGGATTTTGTCTATGTTCACACCCCCATCATCACCGGTTCCGATGCCGAGGGGGCCGGGGCAATGTTCCAGGTAACCACCATGGATCCTGCCTGTGCTCCTTTAAATGAGGACGGATCGGTGGACTACACCCAGGATTTCTTCAACAAGAAAACATTCCTGACCGTATCGGGCCAGTTAAACGGCGAGACCTTTGCCTGTGCTTTCAGGAACATCTATACCTTCGGCCCCACCTTCCGTGCGGAAAATTCCAACACCACCCGCCACGCGGCGGAGTTCTGGATGATCGAGCCGGAATTTGCCTTTGCGGATCTTGAAGATGATATGGATCTGGCCGAGGACATGCTGAAATACATCATCCGCTACGTTCTGGAGAATGCCCCGGAGGAGATGGAATTCTTCAATTCCTTTGTGGACAAAGGGCTCATTGACCGCCTGATGCACGTAATGAACTCGGATTTCGGCCGCGTGACCTATACGGAAGCCGTGAAGATCCTGGAAGAGCACAACGACCGCTTCGACTACAAGGTAAGCTGGGGCTGTGATCTTCAGACAGAGCATGAGCGGTATCTGACCGAGGAAGTGTTCAAGCGCCCGGTCTTCGTCACGGACTACCCGAAGGAGATCAAGGCCTTTTATATGAAGCTGAACGAGGATGGAAAGACCGTGGCAGCCATGGACTGCCTGGTACCCGGCATCGGAGAGATCATTGGCGGTTCCCAGAGAGAAGAGGACTATGATAAACTGCTGGAGAGGATCCATGAACTGGGCCTGAAGGAAGAAGATTATCAGTTCTATCTGGATCTCAGACGTTTTGGCACCGTGAAGCATGCAGGCTTTGGCTTAGGCTTCGAGCGCTGCGTCATGTATCTGACGGGTATGGCCAATATCCGTGACGTACTGCCCTTCCCCAGGACAGTCAACAACTGCGAACTGTAAGGAACAGGACAAATCATGAAATTTATCCATCTTTCAAATGTCAGGCTGGGCGGCTCAGTGGACACTGGTTTTCCGGAGATCCCGGCTGCAGAAGAGCGCTGGCTGGATTTTGAAAATGTGATCAGCGCCTGCCGCGACCAGGGCGCCGATGCATTGTTCATCACCGGAAACTTGTTTGACGCGCCGCCTACCAGAGAACAGCTGACCAGGGCCGATGAATGCTTTGGCCGGCTTAACGGTACCCGGGTCTTTTATCTGACAGGGAAGGCCGATGCACCGGCAGATATCGCGGATATCCTGGCGTTTAAATGGCAGAGCCAGGTCACGGTCTTCGCCGGGGATACGGTGGAACGGATCTATATGGCGAAAGAAGATGCGCAGATCACAGCAGCCGGTTATTCCGAAAAGACCTGGGATAAGATCGATGCAAAAGCCCTGACGAGGGGGAAACGGGGATCTCTTCAGATCTTGCTGCTTCCCTTCCTTCTGGATGAAGACAGCCAGGAAGGGCTGGACCAGCTTTCTCTGGACTTTGACTACATCGGGACCGGCCAGAAAATGGTCTATAAAAGCATGGGCCGGCAGCGGATCTTTTCACCGGGCTGTTTCTCTCCGGAAGACTTTTCTTCCCAGGTAAGCCACGGTTATTTCCTGTGCCGGCTGACGGCAGGCAAGAAGGGTGAAACATCCCTGACCCGGCAGTTTGTACGGGGCGTGAAGAGAGAATTTATCTCTCTTTCGGCAGAGCTGACACCGGATCTTTCCCTGGAGGAGGTAAAGGATCAGCTCACCGGCACCTTGAAGAAATTAGGTCCGGATAATATTTATGAGATCGTCCTGGAAGGCGCCATGCCCTTAAGCGTGCTGCCGGATCCGGATGCCCTGAAAGAAGTGGGTCTGGTGAGGGACGTGAAAGACCAGACAGACCCGGAGAAGACGGCGGAAGGTCTGAAGGCAAATCAGGACGATGTGGTCAGCCGGTTTGCGGAGGCTTTGTTCCAAAGCGGAGCTGATGAACTTCAGATGCGGGCCTTTAAGTTTGGACTGGAAGTCTTTGGAGAACTGCCGAAAGAGGCGGCTCCGGCTGAAGACTGGGCGTAAAGATCCTGCAGGCCATCGTAAGGAGGAAACACAAATGGTGATCACGACCTTTACCATAGCACATTTCGGAAAACTGAAGAAGCTGCGCGTGCCGTTAAAGGACCGGCTGAATATACTCACCGGTGAGAATGAATCCGGGAAGACCACCATCGCAGCTTTCTTAAAAGGCATGCTTTATGGTATTCCGAAAACATCCATGACTTACCAGCGGTACAGGCCCTATGATAATGACGGGGTCTACGGCGGCAGCATGGAGATAAAAGTGAACGAGGACCAGTATCTGATAGAACGAAGCTTCATCGATGGTACATTGTCCGTTATAAAACTCCCGGAACACACACCGGTAGATGCAGAAAGCTTTATGCAGGACCTGGTCTCAGAGGTGACAGAGGAGACCTATGAGTCCACCGGCTTTTTATCTCAGGAAGCCTTCCGCCGTGACGATGACAAGTGGCGGGTGACAGAGGAAAAGACGGCTCTGGAGAAGAAAGAAGCCAGCATCCGCGCGCGTTTCATGAAAGCCTATGATTCGCTTCTGACGAAGCGGACAGCGCTTAAGGAAAAGCTGGATCCCAGGGTATCAGAGGCTTTTGGCGCAGCTGAGGCTGCCTACGAAGAAAACCAGGGAAAGATAAGTGAACTGACCTCCGGCATTCCGGAAAAAGAGCTCTATATAAAAACAGAAACAGAAAAACTTCAGAAGGAAGCTGAGGAAGCAGAAGAAAAGAACCGGCTGAAGGATGAAAGCTACCGGGCGGAGACGAAGAAACGGAAAGAAGCCCTGGAAGAAGAAGTGGCAGCCCAGGCTACGGTAGTAAGCAAACGGAAATACAGCGGGATCATACCCCTGATCTTAGGTATCCTCATAGGCGCCGGCGCCGGAGTCTATGGGTATCTCAATGGCTTTTCCACAGAGAAGGGACTGGTGCTGCCGGTATTGATCCTGGGCATCGTGGCCTTTCTGTGCCTGACAGGCTTCGGCATCGTCCAGCTGGTGATCAATCAGAAAGAAGCGAAAAAGTTCAATGCGCTGAAAAACCGGCGCGAGGCTCTTAAGAAAGAAGTGGATGAAGCAGAAGAAGCTTACCGCTGGTATACCGAACACCGGGAAGAGGAAGACCTGAAAGTCGAAAACCGGGAAGAACGGGAAAACGGGCTTAAGGAGCTTTCGGAGAAGATAGAAGCGGATAAAGCTGAGCTTTCAGAGCGTACAGCCAGAGCCGATATGCTGCTGGCAGCCCTTAAAGCAGCAGAAGAAAAGAAAGAAGAGCAGGATCAGCTTAAGACTGACCTGGAAGCCGTGACGGCAGCTATGAAGGCTATTGAAAAGGCCGGAAAGCTCAATGATCTGGATGATACCATCAGCGAGAGCGCGACCATGTATCTTTCGAAGCTTAACATGGATACGGAGGAAAAGATCAGTGTGGCACCGGAGCAGATGATCCGGGTAAGCCATCAGGGGATGGAACTCCCCGTAGAGCAGCTTTCCACGGCAGCGGCCCAGGAAGTCCTGTTGGCTGTGCGGCTTTCCATGCTGGATGATAAGGATCCGGAAAAGACCCTCCCGGTCATTCTGGACGATGTTTTCGCGAATTTTGACAGTGACCGGCTTTCTGCCGGGATGAAGCTGCTTCGGAGTCTGGACCGTCAGGTGGTATTATTGACCTGTCAGACCCGGGAGCGGAAAGCATTATAAGTAAAGGAAAAATCATATGATCAGTGCAAACGGGATCACGTTAAGGATCGGGAAAAAAGCACTTTTTGAAGATGTTAATATTAAGTTCACCGAGGGCAACTGCTACGGCATCATCGGGGCCAACGGGGCGGGAAAATCCACTTTTTTGAGGATCCTTTCCGGCCAGCTGGAACCTACGAAGGGTTCCGTGAGCATTACCCCCGGCCAGCGTCTGTCTGTCCTGGAGCAGGACCAGTTCAAGTATGACGATGAGATCGTCATGGATGCGGTCATGCAGGGAAATGCACGGCTTTTTGAGATCATGAAAGAGAAGGAGGCCCTTTACGCAAAGGAAGACTTCTCAGACGAAGATGGAGAAAAGGCGGCTGAACTTGAGGCAGAATTTTCGGAGATGAACGGCTGGGAAGCCGAGTCTGATGCCGCCACCCTCTTAAACGGCCTGGGGATCGATGAGCCCCTGCATTATACGCGGGTAGGTGATCTGAACGGTTCGGATAAGGTGAAAGTTTTGCTGGCCCGGGCGCTCTTCGGAAATCCGGACATCCTGCTCATGGACGAGCCTACGAACCATCTGGACCTGGCCGCCATCGACTGGCTGGAGGACTGGCTCATCGATTTTGAGAATACGGTGATCGTGGTGTCCCACGACCGTTACTTTTTGAATAAAGTCTGCACGGCCATCGCCGATGTGGACTACAGCAAGATCCAGCTTTATTCCGGCAACTACGATTTCTGGTATGAGTCTTCACAGCTCATGATCCGCCAGATGAAGGAAGCGAACCGGAAAAAGGAAGAGAAGATCAAGGAACTGCAGGAATTTATCCAGCGGTTTGCGGCGAACGCTTCCAAATCCAAACAGGCTACTTCCCGTAAGAGAGCACTGGAGAAGATTCAGCTGGAGGAGATCCGTCCTTCTTCCCGGAAATACCCTTACATAGACTTCCGCCCGGACCGTGAGATCGGCAATGATGTGCTGGAAGTCAGGGATCTGACAAAGACCGTGAACGGCGTGAAGGTGCTGGACCATATCTCCTTCACCCTGAATAAGGGGGAGAAAGTAGCCTTTGTGGGCGGCGATGAACTGGCGAAGACTACCCTGTTCCAGATCCTGATGGGAGAACTGGAGCCGGATGAGGGGACGTTCAAATGGGGCGTTACCACCTCTCAGGCTTATTTCCCGAAGGATAATGGATATGAGTTTGATTCTGACCTGAAGATCTATGACTGGCTGCAGCAGTATTCGCCGGTGAAGGATATCACCTATGTCCGTGGTTTCCTGGGCCGCATGCTGTTTGCCGGCGAAGACGGAGAGAAGAAGGTCCGGGTCCTGTCCGGCGGCGAGCGTGTCCGGTGTATCCTTTCCAAGATGATGATCTCCGGCGCTAATGTGCTGATCTTCGATGAGCCCACGAACCATCTGGACATGGAATCCATCACGGCCTTGAACCAGGGCATGATCAAGTTCCCCAGTGTGATCCTGTTTGCCTGCCGTGACCATCAGCTGGTCCAGACCACGGCAAACCGCATCATCGAATTCGTGAACGGTTCCATCATCGATAAGATGAGCACCTATGACGAATATCTGGCATCGGATGAGATGGCCAAGAAGCGCCAGGTCTATACGCTTTCAGAAGACGCACTTCAGGACGAGGCAGAGGAAGCTTAAGTTTTATGTCGACACTGGTTTTAAAACTGATCGCTTATTTCACTATGCTGATCGACCATACGGCGGTCACCCTCTGGATCACCGGGCGGATGCAGGGCTTTGAGACACTTTACCGTGTCATGCGGGGGATCGGGCGCATCGCCTTCCCCATCTTCTGCTTCCAGCTGGTGCAGGGGGTCATGTATACAAAGAATAAGCCAAAATACCTGATCCGGCTTATGATCTTTGCCCTGATCTCCGAGGTGCCTTTTGACCTGGCTTTGTTCGGACGTCTGTATAAGCCTGATTATCAGAATGTATTCTTTACTTTGCTTCTGGGCCTGGTCTGTGTCTATACTATCCAGTGGGGCAGCCGTCTTCCCGGGAAAAAAGTCTGGCTTGGCTGGGGCGCAGCCTTGGCCGTGACCGGTGTGGCCGGTGTCCTTGCGGAATATGTGGTGTTATCAGACTATGGATGGGGCGGCGTGTTCATGATCGCTGTCATGGGCATTCTGGCAGCACCCCTGCCCCGGATCCGGTACCTGGTGCGGAGCGAGTACTTTTTCCAGATGTTTGTCAGTGCCTTCGGCATAGCTGTCTGTATCCTGCTGACGAATAATCTGGAGTCCTTTGCGCTGCTGGCGCTGATCCCTATTTATTTTTATAACGGCGTCCAGGGCATTGCGTCCAGAAAGGCCCGTCTTTTGTTATATGCTTTTTACCCCCTTCATCTGGCGGTGCTGGCCCTGGTCTTTGTCTGGCCTCTGGTCAGGCACCTGTATCTGTAACTGCAGGACCAGGGAATAAAACCTGCTGCTGAAGGCGGTTCGTAAAAATACACGTTAAGGAGAAACTCATGGAAACCACAAAAACGACTCCCAGGATCATATTGACCGGCGACCGCCCCACGGGCCGGCTGCATATCGGTCATTATGTGGGCTCATTAAGGCGCAGAGTACAGCTGCAGAACAGCGGCCTCTTCGATAAGATCTTCATCATGATCGCAGATGCCCAGGCATTGACAGATAATTTTGATAATCCGGAAAAGATCCGTCAGAATATCCTCCAGGTCACGCTGGACTATCTTTCCATCGGCATCGACCCGGCAAAGTCAAATATCCTGATCCAGTCCATGATCCCGGAACTGACAGAGCTCACCTTCTATTACATGAACCTGGTGACGGTGGCCCGGCTGCAGCGGAATCCCACAGTGAAGAGTGAGATCCAGATGCGGAATTTCGAGGCCAGTATCCCCGTGGGCTTTATGTGCTATCCCATCAGCCAGGCGGCGGACATTACCGCTTTCAAGGCTACGACAGTGCCGGTGGGTGAGGACCAGCTGCCCATGATCGAGCAGACCCGGGAGATCGTGCGGAAGTTTAATTCTGTATACGACGATGTGCTGGTGGAGCCGGATGCTTTGATCCCGGAAGACGAGGCCAGCCGCAGGCTGCCCGGCACCGACGGTAATGCGAAGATGAGCAAATCCCTGAATAACTGCATCTA
>CACZSO010000034.1 GCA_902783795.1 uncultured Eubacteriales bacterium | reverse complement strand
GATCCGTCCACTCCTGGATCTGTTTCCGGTAAGTTTCATCCGGCAGCTTAAGATCATCCTCTGTCTCCTGAGAAAGCCGGTCCTGGTCTTTTTTCTCTGCCGGGACCGCATTCTGTCTCAAAGCTTTTTTCATCTTTCCCACCGGATGCGGCAGCTTATCTTCAGAAACATAGGCACATCTGACCACCTCCAGGGCTTTTGTGCCTCTGCCAATGCCGGAAGGCACCAGCACCATATCGCCGGGCTTCACCGTCTCATCATCACAGAGATAGGCATACTCCCGGCTATTGACACTGAATTTTACATAAACGACATAATGATCAGCCATACACTATCTCCTTTCTGAGCTCACATAAGAAACGGGCCACAGCTTAAACAGGGGTAGAGCTTTTATTATATCACGAAATTCAGAAAGTGCAATCATAAGGATGAGGTGCTCCCGTGTTCTATTGACTTAAAACCCCTCCTGTTTTATAATTATCTTTATCAAAAAAGCGTTTTAAATCCCGGGGATCTTTCTCCCGGTATCTTACAGAAAAAGGAGGTTTTTTATGGCGAAATTGTATGATGTGACCTTTTCTTTTGACCCGGCACAGGCAGGTGTCGATGTGGAAAATGTCTTCCTTCAGGGTGAGTTTTTATTTTACAAAACAAATCTGACAGGCCATACGGACGAGACTGGCATGGTGGAGAATGATCCTAAATATCCGCCGGCCCAGTATGAAGAAGGCATGGCGTCTATCGGCGGACAGTACCTGGAAGAACTGAAGAAGAATGAGGATGGGCTTTATGAGCTGACACTAAAGCTGCCAGCCGGCTCTTATATCTATAATTTTGCGGTCAATGCAGAACTTGCGGATCCGGACCCCAATGATCCCATGAGCGCGTTCCGTTCCATGACATTGGCTGACGGCAGCCGGAAAGTCTTTACCAAGGCGGAGGGCAAGAACATTGTCATGAAGGATCCGGCGAATCTGCCCCAGATCCCCTCTGTGTCCGGCTCTATCCCCGGCAGTGTATGCTTTGTGGGCACCCCGCAGGAATGCAGACGCATCCCCATCGAGGATCCGAAGAAGCGCGGCACCACCACCTACCTTTCCTACACCGACATTGACGGAAAAGCTCAGTCCGTCTGCGTCTACCTTCCGGCTGGTTTTGACAAAACTAAGACTTATCCGCTGATCCTGGTCTCCCACGGCGGCGGCGGAAACGAAGCAGAATGGACCACCCAGGGCAACATAGACAATGTCATGGATAACCTGATCGCGGAGGGTAAAACGAAAGAAGCCATCATGGTCATGATGAATAACACCATCTTCTCCCGGGGCTTCGCCAACTGGGACTATGAGGCTATTTACCGGAACATCGAAGAATGCATCCTGCCGCTGATCGAAAAAGTCTTCCCTGTGTCCAAAAAGCGTGAAGAGCGGGCGTTCTGCGGCCTTTCCATGGGCAGCATGACCACCCTGTACATGTACTATCACCGTACGCCAATGTACAAGTATTACGGCGCGTTCTCCGGCGGCGTGGCCCCCGGTAATCCGAATTTCTCTCTGGACGCACCGGAACTTAAGGATTCCGTGCTGATGATCGGTTCCGGCGAAGAAGATATGGCTTACAATGAAAGGGACATCGGTGTTCCGCCCACTATCCGTGCCATCCAGGCCAAAGGCCTCACCTGCTATCCCTATTTCGTCACCGGCTCCCATGACTGGTTCTGCTGGCCGGCTATGTTCGAACATTTTGCTGACAGCATCCTCTGGAAATAAGCCAGCAGGTCAGAAAGGATAGTATTTATGAGAGAATTATTTACCGTCACCGCTTCTGTGGTATCTCCGGTGCTCATCGGACAGGATGAGAAAAACGGCCGCCGGCAGCTGATCCTTATTCTGGGAGGCACTGTTTCAGGCACAGATCTGGAAGGCAACCCGCTAGAAGGTGAGATCCTTCCTTGCGGCGTAGATTCCCAGGTCATCCGTCCGGATGGAAAATGCGAACTTTCCGCCCGCTACGGCATCCGCCTTACGGATGGAAGCTCTTTCTATGTAGAGAATAATGGTATCCGGACCGTGCCGGAAGAGTATGTCTCTCAGGTCCTGAAAGGCGCGTTTATCGATCCTTCTCTCTACTACTTTGCCACAGTCCCGACCTTTGAAGTCTATGCGGAATCTCTCCGCTGGCTGGAGAATCATGTCTTTGTCTGCAAAGCCATCAGAGAAGCAACTACGGTACGGATCACCTACTACGTCATTGAGTAAACTGATATAAAAAGGCTCCGGTCTAAGGGCTGTTTCCTTAAGCCGGAGCTTTTTTCATGTTTATTCCTCTGTAAACTTTATATTCAGTTTCGACAGCAGGCCTGTTACTTCATCATAGGCAGATTTGATGGCATGGTCATCTTTTACCGTGACGGAGAGACCCTCGTGGAAATCTTTCAGCAGCGCCTCTTCCAGTTCTGTCACACTGACATCCTGACCTTTATACTGGATGCCGCTTTCTGTGATCACGATCTTCAGGTCCTGCTCTTCTTCTTGAGTCGTTATGACCTCAGACTCTTTTTCGCTCTCACTTTCCGTAATGATGGCTGATTCCTGGGCGGAGGATCCTTCGCCGCTCTGTCCGCTGGGGAACAATCCTCCCTGGCCGCCGCCAAATCCAAAGTATCCGCCGCCTAAAAGCGCCAATATCACGGCTGCCGTTACGCCGGCTTTCGCGCCTGTATGGCTCTTTTTCTGCTGAGACCTTGTAGTTGATTCCTTAACTTCCGGTGTGTTCCGGTTTTCCGGTGCATTCTGCTGTTCCATGATTCTCCTCCTTCACAGTTCAAATATATCCAATTCTATGAAATTCAGCGGTATCTCCCGCTTTCCTGCTTCCAGTTTGATCTCCCGGATGACCTCGCCGATCACTTCATATTCCGTCTGATAGATCCGTGTCCTGTCGTATTGGAAAACGATAAAAACAGATCTTTCATCAGCATTAGTGAGCTGCTCCGTCAGGAGGCTGGCCAGCCGGTTCTTCAGATAATTATCATTACCCCAGTCATAAGGGATCCGGATAGATTCACCATTGTCCACCTCCAGAAGCACCGCAGCCTCATCGTCCGCGCTGACCGTCAGCACCAGACTGTTTTCCATGACCACGCCCTCCGTGATCAGCCGCCGCTCTAAAGCGTCAATGCTTTCTGAAAGTGCCGCTTTTTCCTTTTCAAACGCCGCTTCTGCTTCTTCAAAAGAAGCTTTCATCTGAGCTTCTTCTTCCTTAAGCGCCTCTATCTCATAGGACATTCCGGACATGGCTGCCCGCTCTGCTTCTGCCTGATCTACCGCCTCCCTTGCCTGGGCTTTCGCCTGGCCCAGCAGGATAAAGATCATGATCAGGATCACATCCAGAAGCGAAGTGAGCTCGATAAAAATCTCCCGCCGCTTCAAGATACCACCTCTTCCTCCTGCCCCTTCCTGCTTAACAGAAGACTCACGTTCTTATCATTGTCCTCGATCTTCGAAGACAGCAGGCCATCCAGCAGTTTAAATATGATGGCAAAGATCAGTCCCCAGAAGGTGGATGTCAATGCAGCGAAGAAGTTCTGCTGCATATCGGCCATATCAGAAACCATGGGGATCAATGAGATCACGGTGCCTAAGATACCCAGCAAAGGGAAGATGGCCGTCACATTCACGAATACCGCATACAGTCCCTCAGAATACTTCCTAAGGTTGACGACCTCCTCCTCATCCACCCGGAGCACCGCATCAGCAGTCTTCTCCGGATGCTTCCTGTGAGAAGGCACAAACACAGTCAGATGAAGTTTCTGGTACAAGATTTTAGCGTACCGGTACGCCAGGTAAAACACCACCCCGTTCAAGGCAGCCGCAATAAAGATCACCAGATCAAATCCTATCAGGTTTTTCCAGATGATTTTCCAGAACATACCGCACACTCCTTTTGTAATCTTCTGTTAGTAAGTATATCCCTGTTTCGTCTATCTTTCAAGAAAAAAATCCAGCAGGCGTGGGTTAAATTATTTATGGCTGTTCAGTCTTTGCAGCTCCACGGCTGCAGACTGCTATGTTATAAAAAGATTAGTCAAGTGATGCCTGATAACTTAAGTCTCAATGAAACGCTCCCACAAACTCATTCTTAAAATCAGAATTTCTAATATAAGGCTGAGTTTATCAGGTTGAGAAGAGCCTTGACTGGTATAATATTCAGCCTTAAATTCATGTTATTCAATTTATGATTGAGTTTACAGGGATGAAAGAGATCAAAGCCCGTTATTCAGGAGAATTTTAATAACTGAAATGTTGCTTGAAAAAGGTTTGTCTTTTTCTTATAATATTGATAACAGGAGTATCTAAGACTTAACGATGGCTGTTTTTTGCGAATTTCCATTGGCTGGCCACGCCTGTCATGGGAGCATGCGGTCAGAAAGGTGTATAATAAGCTATATCTCTTTACTCGCTTAATTAAGCACATATTCTGCTCTCATGTTTATGTAAGGGAAGCTAGTCATGGTTAGATTTCACACATAAAAGAATGTCAAATAATTTATATTCAGGAGCAATATCCATGAGTAAAAAGAAAAATTTCAAAAAATTAGATGAGTCTTTGATCAGCGGTGTCTATGCCGGGCCGGAGCAAATGAATGATCCCTCCCAGGATGCATTAATAGCGGCCGTCTATGCCGGACCCGAAGAAATGGGGCACATGGTCTCTTCTCAGGAAGCGGATATACTGGAGGTCTATGCAGGACCCGAAGAAATGAACCTGGTCTATGCCGGGCCGGAAGAAGTAAATCAGATCCGGGTCAAAGAGACTTTTACAGATAAAGTCTATGCCGGACCCGGATTAATGCGTGATGGGGATCAGGATGAGATCTTTCAGACTGTCTATGGCGGGCCGCCGGCTCAAAAGCAGGGATTCTTCAGCAAATTAAAGGATAAGCTGATGCCGCACCGCAAGTCTGACAGACCCTATCCTGAAAACTATGCCGATGAGCCGGAAGTAATCATTCCTGAGGAAACGGTTCCGGATCCTTCAGAAAAAACCATGGCATGTCCTGTCTGCGGAAAGATAAATGAAGCTGCGGCCAAATACTGCAGCGAATGCGGATCCCCTCTGAAAAAAGCCCCGCCTAAGGCCAATGTATAAGGTGTCCCTATGCATTACACATTAAGAAGCTGCGTCTGGGAAATCACCCTTGCCTGCTGTTTTCATTGCAAATACTGCGGTTCTTCAGGCGGCTGCGCCCGGGAAGACGAGCTTACCACAGAAGAATGTCTTTCTGTAGCTGAACAGCTGAAAGACCTGCACTGCCGCCGGGTCAGCCTGATCGGCGGCGAAGTGTTTATGCGTCCGGACTGGGATACTATCGTTAAAAAACTCACCTCACTGGGCATAAAGGTCAATATTATCACCAATGGTTTCCTGTTCACGGATCCCTTGATCCGCAAGCTGAAAGATGCTCAGATCGAGTCTGTTTCTGTCTCACTGGACGGACCGAAGGAAGTGCATGACAAATACCGCCAGGAAGGCAGTTTTGACCGGGCATTAAAGGCCCTCCGAGCCTTGTCGGATGCCAAAATCCCTGTCTCCGTCATCAGCACTTTGAACCGGGAAAACGCAGAAACATTGGACGAACTATACAGCATTCTGTGTGATCATCCTATTTACGCCTGGCAGCTGCAGGCCTGTTCTCCCATGGGCAATGCCGCAAACGGTGGTGTCGATTACCGCTTCAGTTTCAAGAAGGTCATCGATTTTGTAGAAAGCCACCGCCGGACCGCGCCCTTCGCTTTAGGCATCGCCGATAACATTGGCTACTACACGGAAACCGAAGGGTCGCTTCGCGGTATCCAGTCCCATTACGTCCCTTATACCGGCTGCCGGGCCGGCCTGACTACCTTAGGCATCGACTCCTCCGGCAATGTCCGCGGCTGCGAGTCCATGTACGATGAGCGCTTCAACGAGGGGAATCTTCGCGAACGGTCACTGAAAGATATCTGGGAAGATCCGGATGCTTTCGCCTACAACCGTAAATTCACGAAAGACAGCCTGACCGGAGCCTGCGCTTCCTGCAAAGAAGCCTGGCACTGCGCCGGCGGCTGCCGCTCTTATAACTATTTTGTACACGGGAAATTATACGAAAACCCGGCCTGCGCCCGGAATGAAGCCTGACTTTATTCAGACTGATCCATAAGAAAAGGATTTTTAGATATGGCTGATGACAAAAAACTCCGATGGGAAGAGCTAAGCACAGAACACCTGATCACCGACCAATGGATCGATTTCCGCCGCTCTGCCTATCGGATGCCTGACGGCAAAGTCTACAAACCTTATTATACCTATACAAAGAAAAGCTATGTGGTCATAGCCGCCCTGGATGAGGCAGGCCGGTATATCTGCGTCCGCCAGTTCCGCCAGGGCATCCGGGATATCACGAACGAATTCCCGGCCGGCGGCCTGGAAGAAAAAGACGAGGGTACCACCGGCACAGCTTCAGCGGATGCCGGTCATTCTGCCGGCTCACCTTCTGTCCCGGACCAGGCTGCTGCCCTCTCTGCCGCCAAACGTGAGCTTCTGGAGGAAACTGGCTATACCTCCGATGAATGGACGCATCTCCTCACCATCCCCGCCTCTGCTACCATTACAGACACCTATGCTGTCCTCTTCCTGGCGGAAAACTGCCGGAAAGTCACCGGTCAGGAATTAGATGATATGGAGTTTATCGAAGTCGTCAGCTACTCGGACGATGAGATCTCGCAGCTCATCAAAGAAGGCCGCTTCCAGCAGGCCGTCCATGTCCTGACCTGGTATATGGCAAAAGAATACCGACGGCAGATCGGAGCAGATAAACCGTGAAAAACCTAACTTTATAGTTGACAATGCCTTAAAAAGGCTGTACAATACTCTGTGCATTCCTCGATAGCTCAATGGCAGAGCATCCGGCTGTTAACCGGAGGGTTGTAGGTTCGATCCCTACTCGGGGAGCTCGGTAGACTTAATGAGACGAGTCCGTCAGGACGAAGTCGAATCAAGTCGGGAGCCTCCAGCGAATTCAGTGAAACGAGTCCGAAGGACGAAGTTGAACTGTATGAGTCGGGGAGTCATGTGTCCGTAGCTCAGCTGGATAGAGCAACGGCCTTCTAAGCCGTGGGTCGGGGGTTCGAATCCCTTCGGGCACAGTATGTCGTGAGGTGTCACTTGCGAGGCAAGTGACGGAGTCCTGACGACACGGCGACATCCGCGAAGCGGATGTTGGAAAAGGAGTGTCGCCCATTTAAGTTCGACTTCGTCGAACGGGGGGCTCCACGTGTAGGCAGGGTTCCCTCTGCCAACATAATATATGGTGGGTATGGCGCAGTTGGCTAGCGCGCCAGATTGTGGCTCTGGAGGCCGTGGGTTCGAGTCCCACTATCCACCCT
>CACZSO010000033.1 GCA_902783795.1 uncultured Eubacteriales bacterium | reverse complement strand
GCGGGGATTCGTCTCCCAATATTCACCCAGTGAAGTCTCGCCATCCACTATAAAAGCATAATAAGACGGATGGCTTTCTTTCAGGATATACTTACAGATCAGGTCATTCATGCCATTTTCTGCCATGACCTGGATAATATAAGCCTGACCTACTTCTCCGGTGATAAAACTGCTGTCTTCCTGCATCTTTTCCCGGAACATCTCTACTACATCCTGCTTATATTCCTCCGGCACCATATTAAGATATAAAGGCAGTGCCAGGGCAGCCTGGGTGGTATGGAAATTATCCTCACCGGGAACCAGCACATCGAAGGTGGTATAGCCGAAGCGGCCGCTCTTCGGATCTTTCTTTAACAGGATCCGGTTATAGTGCTGGCGGATACTCTCCGCCCGGGCCATGAATCTCAGTTCATCGATCATCCGGCCGTTTTCATGGGCTAAAAAACTCATGACTTTATTATCCCAGTAGAAGAAAGCGGTCTCGATATTCTCTCTCGCGAACTCTCTCTTCGGATTACCCCAGTCACCCAGGCCGTGGCTGATAAAACCATTCCCGTCGATCTTCCGCTCCAGATGGCTTAAATAATGCTTAGCCGCCTCGTAATTTTCCTCGATGATCTTCTTATTCCCATAGAACATATAGTGCCAGTACAGGCCCAGGACGATACTGGATCCCCAGGGTATAATGTCGTAGAAGGAACCCATACCGGGCACCGGCACCACATTGGGGATATAGCAGGGCGCCTGTGAGGGGATCAATCCGTAACCGGGGAAGATCTTATTTCCTTCGTAATCCAGGAAGAAATCCGCTGCCTTATGCTGCTCATCCCTGGCATCCCTGAGAAACTTCCGCCAATGTTCCGCTGCTTCTTTCATGTACATAACTGAAGGTGCCATCATGACATTTTCTTCCTGCCAGGCAAACCGTTCAATGGTAGGACAGTCCGTATGCACGGAAAGCATATTGGATTCTACGGAATGTTTCACAAGATCATAGATCTTAAGAAAACGCTCATCATCACAGGTGAAGCTTCCGGCATCCTCTATGGCAGAAGTAATGACCTCTGCTTCCACATCGGCAATATCTTCTTCCGAAACGCCTTCCACAGAAACATATCTTCCGCCGAAATAGGTAAAGACCATGCGGAAATCTTCAAATTCCTGCTCTTTTCCGAAGGTATAGCTTTCAAAGACATCGATGAGCATCCAGTTCTTTGCCATCTGGTCGATGTCACCATCAGCCTTCAGTTTTTCCGCCGGACGGAAGATGACACTTGCGCCTTTATGGCCCTTGACTTTTGCCTTCAGCATGGCGGCCGAGTTGCGGCCGAAATCATAGATAAGACGTCCGTTGACCGTCCCGATGAGCTTTCCTTTAAGGATCTCCTTGACCCGGATGGGCGGCATGGTCTCCTGTACCGGTCTCCCTTTGGGTTCATGAGATTTTTCCACGATCTCTGCTTTTTGCCAGTCACTGTCATCCAGGGAAACTTCGTTCCATCCCGGAATGTTCATACGGCCATCCGTGACTTCACTGCCGAACACATTCGTATGCTGTACCGGATGAGGTGCTGTCAGCGTCTCCTCATTAAAGGAGATCTCTTCCTCTCTCCCGTTCCAATACTTCACCTGGATCACGCCTGCCAGTTTAAGGTCCAGACCAAAGGGTTTATAGCCATTAGGATTTTCCGGCATGAAACCCGGAAACCGGAAGGAATATCCGGTCTCATCCATAAGATACCAGCCGTTTCCGACCTCTGCCGCCAGTACGTTTTCCCCGGGGTGTACAAAGGGAGTAAGGTCAAAACGTACGTAGCTGACTGTCTTTCTGTAATCTGTCCAGGCCGGATCCAGCCGGTGGTCCGATGCCTCCTGTCCATTGATGTACAGGTTAAACTGACCCAGACCGCAGACAAAAGCTTCCGCCGATTCAATGTGGTCTTTCAGGCTGAATCTTTTTCTCGCGTAAAAGGGGTGTCCGGATCCATCTGTGATCCAGTGCTTAAAGATACCCATATGCACTCCTTTCTCAAAGCGCTCCTTTTATGATATCGAGTAATATTCTGTTTTATGTCTTTCCTGATGAAGTCAGTACAAAGTTTAGTCGTTTACGATATTCTGTATCCACATGTTCCGCTTGATCATCACGTAGCCGACAGCACATTTAATGAGTTCCGATGCCGTCACGATGGTAAAGATCCAGACCACGTTAAGGCTGGTATAATGCACCAGGACGAAACATACAGGATAAGATATGACAGCTAAAAAAGCACTGTCAAAGATAAAAGTAATGATCGTCTTTCCGCCGGAACGCAGGGTGAAGTAAGCTGCATTGATAAAGCCTACCATGGGACAGAACAGGGCATTCACAATGATCAGTTTTGTGGCCACATGACGCACTTCATCGTTCGTATTATACAGCTGGGGGAAGATCCCCGAGCCTGCCAGAAGCACAGCCATGCTGATAAACGACAGCATGATGGAAAAGGCAATGATCTTATTATCATAATCTTTTGCCACCTCCAGCTCTCCGGCACCCAGCTTCTGCCCGACCACGATGGATACTGCAGAACCCATGGACATAAAGAACACCCGTCCCAGGTTATTCATGGTATTGGCGATATTAAAGGCTGCGATCACGTTCAGGCCGCGCATGGAATAACACTGGGTCAGCATGGCCATGATCAGGGAAAACAGCACTTCATTGATGAGCAGCGGCGTGCCTTTTGCCGTAAAGGCTTTCACATTCTTATAAGGCACACGGAAGGATGCATACAGCTTATCTGCCCAAGGCTGGATATCCTTGTGGCGGTGAGCCCAGATCACGATGATCAATGCTTCCACGTAACGGGAAAGCACGGTGGCGATAGCCGCTCCGGAAACGCCCAGCTTCGGAAAGCCCAGCTTACCGTAGATCAGCAGATAGTTGAAAGTCAGGTTGACTAAAATGGCCGTTATGCCCGCCCGCATGGGGACCTTCGTCTCTCCGCACTCACGAAGGGTAGAGGCATACACATTCACCAGCACCATGGCAGGGAAGCCAATGGTCATGATCCTTAAGTAGCTAAGACCGCTGTTCAGCGTAAGCTCCACTGCTTCTATGGAATCATCGTTCAGGAACATCCGGATCAGCGGCTCTCCGAAGAGGTGGACGACCGCCAATGCTATGACAGTCAGGATAATGCCCAGCCACAGCTTTGCCCTTACGCTGATCCTCAGGCCCTCTATATCCTTTTTCCCGAAATACTGGGCGGTGAAAATGCCGATACCGCTTAATCCGCCGAAAATGGCCAGCATGTAGATAAAAAAGATCTGGTTAGCTATGGAAACGCCGGACATCTGCTCCGTTCCCACACGGCCCACCATTACATTGTCCAGCATATTCACCAGACTCGTGATGGTATTCTGGATAATGATAGGCATGACGATAGTAAGGATCATCCGGTAGAAATCCTTGCTGCCGATATATTTTTGTCTGAATGACATTTTGGGCATGTTCAGCTGAACTTGCTTCATGATCTCACCTCAAATCAAACGTTTTACACCAAAAAGGGGTCAGCAGAAAAACAGCCGGCTCCAGTCTCATATCATATCTGATTTAGAGAAAAAAGACAACTGGAACAAGCGACTAAAAGGCAGGGCATTTTATGCTTTTTTCTATTCTTTTTGCTGTGAAAAAGCACAGTTTCATCCGTAAAAAACAGGCCATCAGGAATCAATGCTCCTGATGGCCTGTGAGATATGCCTGCCTGCTTTTCTCAAAAAGCCCAAAACCGTGGCTAATAGTCCCACCGGCTTTCCTGCCAGATGACCGGTACGTAAGGATCCAGCGGTCTGAAACTAAACCCCCATTCCAGCGAGGTCCTCAGGATATCCGGCAATGCATATTTCGTATTTTTCTGTGTCTCTCCATCATGCATCAGGATCACGGGGACCGTACGTTTCCTGATATCTCCCAGTGCCTGTTCCCTGACATAATCCGGAGAATCGATACCCACGGCGTCCTCGCCGCTGACATTCCAGTCATAATACTCCACACCATTCTGATGCAGGAATTCCCGGATCCTGGTCTTCAGTTCCTGTGAAGCATAGTTCGTATTACTTCCTCCGGGGAAACGGTACAAGGCGGGGGTGACCCCTGTCACCTGGATAATATAGTTATAAGTCTGCATAAAATCTGCATACCAGTTTTCGAAAGAGGCATAGATCTCATTATACCGGTGAGACGTTGTATGGACACCGATGCTGTGGCCCCGGTTCACGATCTCACGGTAAAGATGCTCAAATTCCGGATGATAAGTCACAAAAAAGCAGGCTTTGACACCGTACTGATCCAGTACGTCCAGTACATAAGGGGTATTTTCTGAAGGCCCATCATCAAACGTCAGATAAGCGGCAAGCTCTGCATGGAGTTGGTAAGGATCCCTGGAGGCATAAAGCGGCTCAGCCCAGTTCCGCGCAGGCGGGGGCGTTTCCGCCGGAGGCGGCGCAGTTTCAGAGGTAGTTTCCGTCGGTACTGCTTCCGGTGTAGTCTCCTGAGGCGCCGGAGCTGTCTCCTGGGGCGATGTTTCCGTAGGCTGTGTCTCCGGAGGCTGTGTCTCGGAAGGCTCTGTTTCTGTGGCAGAAGTATCTGTGGTCTCTGTCACTGGTGTTTCTTCCGGAGTCGTTTCAGTCTCGGATGAAGAGGTCTCTTCTTCCTCGGATATTTCCGTACTCTCTTCTGCCGTGCTCGTATCATCCTCAGGACCATGGACGGAAGCCCTGGTCATCTCCGGTTCATCCGTTTCCTCTTTTTGTGAGGATGTATGTTCCTCCGCCGTCGTTTTGGTCACTTCTTCGATATCAGGTATGTGGAAGGAAATGATCTCTTTCTCCTGGCTGTCGCCGCAGGAAATAAGTCCCGCCGCTGCCAGGGCCAGGATCAGTCCTATGATGATTATGCTGCTGATTTTTCTCATTTCTTCAGCTGCCCTCTGTTCCGATATTTATAAAATAATGGTGATGACCACCGTTTTTGTTTTAATCTGTTTATTATACCACAGAATCTTCTGCTTTCAATAATGCATTTGTGCCTTCCTTTTTTATACTGGAAAAATAGCCAAAAACTCTGCGACTTTTTTGTATACTTTATACTATTCGGAGAAAATCAAGGCCTCACCCACTTTTCCCCTCATTTCCCTTGCATTATTTATCTGAAATTTGTATAATGATTCAAATCTGCAACGCCATAAATACTCCTTATGGTTCCATTTTGTGACCATCAGGAAGCCTGTTTCCAGGCAGGATGCAGATCAAATCATCATGAGGAAGAGGGTATACGTATGAAAAGAGTGTATAATTTTTCCGCCGGCCCGGCGGTGCTCCCTGAAGAGGTATTGACAGAAGCCGCGAATGAGATGCTGGATTACAACGGCTCCGGCATGTCCGTTATGGAGATGTCCCACCGGTCTTCAGTCTACCAGACCATCATAGATGAAGCGGAGCAGGATATCCGTGATCTTCTGAATATTCCCGATAATTATAAGGTCCTGTTCATGCAGGGCGGCGCCTCGCTCCAGTTTGCGATGGTTCCCATGAATTTCATGAAGAACCGCAAGGCGGATTACATCATCACCGGCCAGTGGGCTAAGAAAGCTTATCAGGAAGCCCAGCTGTACGGCACCGCCAATGCAGTCGCATCCTCTCAAGACAAGACTTTTTCCTATATCCCGGACTGTTCCGACCTCCCCATAGACGAGGACGCGGACTATGTTTATATCTGTGAAAACAACACCATTTACGGCACGAAGTTCAAGACATTGCCCAACACAAAGGGTAAGAACCTGGTCGCCGATGTCTCCTCCTGCTTCCTTTCGGAGCCCATGGATGTGACAAAGTATGCTTATGTGTACGGCGGCGTTCAGAAGAATATCGGCCCCGCCGGCGTGGTCATCGGCATCATCCGTGAAGACATGATCACCGACGATGTGCTGCCCGGCACCCCCACCATGTGCAAGTTTAAGACCCATGCGGACAATGGTTCCATGTACAATACACCGCCCTGCTACGGCATCTACATCTGCGGCAAAGTCTTCAAATGGCTGAAGAAGATGGGCGGCCTTGAAGTCATGAAGCAGAAAAATGAAGAGAAAGCCGCTCTTCTCTACAGCTTCCTGGATCAGTCCAGACTGTTTAAGGGAACCGTGGTTCCCCAGGATCGTTCCATCATGAACGTTCCCTTCATCACCGGTTCTGACGAGCTGGATGCGAAGTTTGTGAAAGAAGCTACCGCTGCCGGTTTCGAGAACCTGAAAGGCCATCGTACCGTAGGCGGCATGAGAGCCTCTATCTACAACGCCATGCCCTATCAGGGTGTTGCAGACCTGGTTCAGTTTATGGAAGACTTTGAGAGGAAAAACGCATGAAATATTTAGCCCTGAATAACATTGCCCAGGCCGGCATTGACAAATTCCCAGCAGACTATGAGGCCGTAACCGATATCAATGACGCAGATGCTGTCATCCTGCGTTCCTATAATATGCTGGACATGGAAATGCCCAAGACCCTGAAAGCCATCGCCAGAAGCGGCGCCGGCACTAACAATATCCCCGTAGACCGCTGTGCAGAACAGGGTATCGTCGTTTTCAACACCCCCGGCGCAAACGCTAACGGTGTCAAGGAACTGGTGCTGTTAGGCATGATCCTGGCTGCCCGTAATGCTAAAGGCGGTATGAAATGGGTGGATGAAAATAAGGATGACCAGGACATCGGCAAGACCATGGAAAAGGCGAAGAGCCAGTTTGCCGGCACGGAGATCAAGGGAAAGACCCTGGGTGTTTTAGGATTAGGCGCCGTAGGCGGCATGGTCGCGAATACAGCCATCGACTTAGGCATGGACGTCATCGGTTATGACCCCTTCCTGTCTGTAGGCAGTGCCCTTCACTTAAATCCCCTGGTCCAGGTGGTTACCAATGTAGATGATATCTATGCAGCCTGTGACTATATCAGCATCCATGTACCCATGAACGATTCCACCAAAGGCATGGTGAATGCCGAGGCTATGGAAAAGATGAAGGACGGTGTGGTGATCCTGAACTTCGCCCGTGACGGCCTGGTAAATGATGAGGATCTGAAACAGTACATTGCCTGCGGCAAAGTCCGCAAGTATGTGACGGACCTCCCGAACTATGCTACCGCGAACATGGACAATGTCATCGCCTTCCCGCATCTGGGTGCTTCTACCGAAGAATCCGAGACTAACTGCGCTATCATGGCTGCCGAAGAACTGACGGATTTCCTGGAAAACGGCAATATCACGAATTCCGTTAATTTCCCCAGCCTGTCTCTGGGCAAAGCCATGAAGCCCATGCGTCTCTGTGTGGCCCATAAGAATGTGCCCAATGTGATCTCTAAACTGACCACCATCCTGGGTTCTTCCAACGCGAACATCTCTGATATGGTCTCCAAGTCCAGAGGCAACTACGCCTTTGCTATCTTTGATCTGGACCACAAGTTAGATCAGGAGACCCTGCAGGAGATCGGTCAGGTATCCGGCGTCATCCGGCTGACGGTGATTGCTTAACATAAGGCTTCCCCTCTGGGGAAGCTGTCGGCGAAGCCGACTGATGAGGGAATTCCGGTAAATTAAAATATAATTTATTATTCACCCCCGCTCTCTTTTTAAGAGGGCGGGGCTTTTTATGCAAATAATGGCTTACTGCAGTCTGTTTCCCTTTTTCAGTCCTTTATGAACACTTTTTTGTGTGTTATGATATCATCAGTTAATCATGATCAAGGAGGTTTTTATGGCTGTTGATTTTGTATGCACCCCCACAGAACCTGTCGTACAGACAAAGGCAGGCCTTTTACGGGGCTATAAACTTGGAAGCACCTATCATTTTCTGGGAGTACGCTATGCGGAAGCTAAACGCTGGCAGATGCCGGAAGAAGTGACCCCCTGGGAGGGCGTCAAAGACGCCACCGGTTACGGGTACGCCTGTCCTCTCATGTTCAAAGACCGGCCGGATGGGGATCTTTTTGTGCCCCATCGTTTCTGGCCCCAGTCAGAGGACTGCCAGTACCTGAATGTCTGGACACAGACACTGGATGAAAATGCAAAGAAACCGGTCATGGTCTGGATCCATGGCGGCGCCTATATGGCCGGCTCTTCTGTAGAAATGGTGGCTTATGACGGTGTCAATATGTCCGTCTACGGTGACTGCGTGGTGGTCTCCATGAACCACCGTCTGAACTGCCTCGGTTATTTCGATGTCTCGGCTTTCGGCGAAAAATACTGGAATTCCGGCAATGTAGGAAATGCGGACCTCGTGGTCTGCCTCCAGTGGGTCAAAGATAACATTGCCCGTTTCGGCGGCGACCCGGAAAATGTGACTATTTTCGGACAGTCCGGCGGCGGAAGGAAAGTGGGCGCGCTTCTGCAGATCCCGGCAGCAGAAGGTCTGTTCCAGAAAGGTATCATCGAATCCGGCACCGTAAAAGAGACCCTGAATCCGCCGGATGCGGCTCTTTCCAAAGAGATCGCGGAAGAAGTGATGAAAGAACTCGGGATCACAGATTTCGAGGTCCTGGCCAATGAAACGCCCTATGAAGACCTCGCAAAGACTTTAAGCCTGGTCATGCCGCGCTTTAAGGACAGAGGTGTCAGTGGCTTCTTCGCCTTCGCGCCTCACAAAAACGACTGGTATTTGGGCGACATCCGGGACGGCAATCCTATGGCAGAGTTCAGCAAAAAGATCCCAGTCGTCATCGGAACGGTCTTCGCGGAAAGCGGCGCTTTCTCCGCTCCTGTCCTGCCGAAATACGATATGCCGGAAAATGAACAGGAAGCTGTCGTTAAAGAAAAGCTAGGGGATAAAGCCGATACCCTGATCCCTCTCTTTAAGGCGGCTTATCCCGAGAAACCCCTGCTGGACGTGCTGGCTGTGGATGGTTCCCGCCGCTGGGGCACTTTGGATTATCTGAAAAACCGGGCTCCCGTGGAAGATGCACCTGTCTATTCTTACATGTTTGCCTTTGACTTCCCGGTCAACTACGGCACCCCGGCCTGGCATTGTTCAGAGATCCCCTTCGCTTTCCATAACACGGATAAAGTGGCGGTCTGCAATGTGCCCGGTGTCTCAGATCAGCTGGAAGAGGCCGTGTTCGGCGCCTGGATGAATTTCGCCAGGACCGGCGATCCCAGTACTGACCGTTTCACCTGGACCCCCTTCACCATGGAAAAGAAAGACACCCTGGTCTTTGATAAAGAGATCACCGTCCGGACCGATTATGATACAGCGTTAGTGGAAACTCTGATAAACGATAAGATTTTCTGAAATTTCGGCGCATAGAATGAGCCGGGGGAGCGCCTGCTGTCATGCAGGCGCTCCCCCGGCCTTTCATTAGCCTTAAAAAGGCCTTTTTCAGCCTTATCTCTCTATCTCATGGATAAACAGCCCGGATCTCAGTTTGGGCTCAAACCAGGTGCTTTTCGGCGGCATAAGAAGCCCTGCATCTGCCACGGCAAAAAGCTCATTAAGGGATGTGGGGTGCATGGCAAAGGCTGCCGCATTTTCCATATCTGAGCGCTCTTCCAGTTCCTTAAGCCCCCTGATCCCGCCGATAAAATCGATGTTCTGGTCTGTCGTCGGGTCTTTGATCCGGAACACCGGATCCAGCACATAATTCTGTAAAAGCGAAACATCCAGGCCTTCCACCGGATCATCACTTAAGATCATATCAAGTGCCTTCATTTCATACCATCTTCCGGAAAGATACAGACCGATGCTGCCTTTCTCTGCCGGTTTTTCAAAGGTCCCGCGCGCTCCTTTTTCTGTTACAGAAAAATACTTCCGGATCTGTTCCAGGATATCTTCATCCGTTACCCCCTGCGGCTTTTTCACCAGCCGGTTATAATCCAGGATCAACAGTTCATTATCCGGGAAGATCACAGACATGAAGTAATTGAATTCTTCAGAGCCATCGTGATCCGGATGCGCTTCTCTTCTCTTCAGGCCTACCCGGACAGCGGAAGCCGCTCTGTGATGGCCGTCGGCGATATAGGTGTTTGGAATGAGGCGGAACGCTTCTGTGATCTCGGCGATCCTGCTGTCTTCAGCCACACGCCACACCTGATGGCGGATGCCGTCATCAGAAACAAAATCATATAAAACCGGTCCTTCCGTGATCTTCCGGATCAGACTGCTTAACTGCTCAGTCTGCCGGTAAGCCAGGAAGATGGGGCCGGTCTGCATGGAGGTCACATCGATGTGCCTCACCCGGTCTTCTTCTTTTTCCCGTCTGGTATTCTCGTGCTTTTTGATCTTTCCGGTCACATAATCATCCACGGAAGACAGGGCAACAAATCCGTGCTGCGTCCGGCCTTCCATGGTCAGGGCATAGAGATAATAGCAAGGTTTTTCTTCCCTCACCATCACATTGTCCGCAAGCCATCCCCGGATCAGTTCTCCGGCTTTTTCATACACTTCCGGCGCATACATATCCTGACCTTCCGGAAATTGAGTTTCCGCACGGTCTGCATTCAGGAAGGAGTAGGGTTTAGACCTGACTTCTTCTCTCGCTTCTTTTTCACTGTAAACATCATAAGGAAGCGCGGCCGCTTCTTTAGCATAAAGAGGATCCGGCCGCACTGCCTTAAAGGGTCGTATGATCATAACACCTCCCTCAGGTGTTTTTTAAGATTTCCGAATTCTGTCAGACGCCATGACCAGTTTTCCGGGGATACCAGGCCCGGCTGGTTGATCCTGGCTTCATTCGTATAGCCCAGGATATCCTGGAACGGGACGATGGCATATTCAGAATCACTTTGATAGCAGAATCTTGCGAAGGCCCGGCCGATCTCTTCTTCCTTAGTTCTTAAAGATGCATGGATCTTACCCAGTGCTATCTTCCGCTGTTTCATGGGAAGCGCTTCAAACCAGCTCCTCACCATTTCATTATCATGAGTGCCGGTATACGTCACCATGTTTTCCCGTTTGTTAAACTTAGGATCGAACAAGGTGAACTGAAGCACATTCATGCCGGGGAAGTTATAATAGTCACGGAGTTCATACACTTCCGGACGCATCTCTCCCAGGTCTTCAGCGATGATCTTCGTATCTGTAAACGTGGGAAGAAAACTGTCAAAGAACTCGTATCCCGGCGCCTCGATCCATTTTCCTTCCACTGCCGTGGGACAGGAAGCCGGGATCTTCCAGTAAGTGTCGAAGGCACGGAAATGGTCGATCCTTACCAGATCAAACAGACGGGCGGTTCCCTGAAGACGCTCCTTCCAGAACGCGAAATCATCCTTTTCCATAACATCCCAATTGTAGATAGGATTTCCCCAGCGCTGCCCTTCTTCCGCAAAATAATCCGGCGGGACTCCGGCTACACAAGTAGGATAACCCTCATCATCCAGTAAAAACTGTTCCTGGGATGCCCACACATCCAAAGAATCCTGGCCCACATAGAAGGGAATATCTCCCATCAGGAGAATGCCCAGTTTCTTTGCATAGGCGCGGATCTTATCCCACTGCTGGTAGAACAGGTACTGAAGGAACATCTCATAGCGGATCTCTTCTTCCAGCGGTTTCAGATAAGCTTTCTTCCGCTCCCGGATCCACTCCCGGTCTTCCTTTTCCCATTCATTCCAGGGTTTATCACCGTTACGTCTCTTAAATACCCGGAAGATGGCATAGAGCCTCACCCAGTCCTGGCGGATGAAGGCCCTGTATGCCTTATTTTCCTTGAAATTATGAAACGCCTCGCGGAAATACCTTTCTTTCCGCTGCCGGATCACTTCATAATCGATCCGATGGATATTATACTCTTTCAAGGCACGGGGCCGGTGAGCCAGCAGACCGTCTTCATACAATGCTTCTACATCGATGTAGGCGGTCTCTCCCGCGTAGGAAGAATACGGCTGGTACGGCGAATTACCGTACCCCACCGGATTCAGGGGCAGAAGCTGCCAGATGGTAAGCCCCGTTTCTTTCAGTATGTCCATGAATTCATAGGCGCATTTCCCGAAATCCCCTATGCCGAAGCGCCCGGGGAGGGAAAAGATGCCTGCCAATATACCGCGTTGTTTTGCCATAACATCCTCAGTTTGTCAATCCCTCAGACCAGTAGACCGCATCATAAATATCATGCAGGCGGTACATCATGTTCGCATGACCCTCATCCACAGCCACATTGGAGATCTCAAGTTCTCCGGATACTATCAGCTGATCGCCGATCATATAGGTATCGTTATAGGTGCCGTCATAGTTATAATAGTCAGCGATGAAATCGATCTTATCTCCTTCAGCGATCTGTGTCAGCGACTTCGCCTGCAGCTGTGTTTCTTCTTCTCTGTAAACAGGCTGTGCGCCAGCGATATAGCCGTAAGGATTCTCTTTATCAAAGACTACGATCAGGCGGACCATCTCATCATTTAAGAGAGCGGGGATATAGCCGGTGATCAGGAACTCATCGCCGTCCCAGCTTTCTGTCTCATAATAGTAAGCCACCAGCTGTCCGTTCACAGCCATCCAGGTGGCATCCTGAGGTGCCAGCAGATTTCCGTCTTTATCGAAAGAGTAGATATTATCGATACCCAGATCGATAAAGCCTTCACTGTCATCATAGTACATGGACAGACCCAGATCTGTTACCAGTTCCCACTGCTCTTTCGGCATGGAGATGTACAGGTTCTCACTATCATCTTCCTTCCAGTTCAGGTTTGCCGGGTCAAAGAGATGGGAGGCAATATACTGTGCCGCCTCTTCATTTGAAAGCTCACGTCCGGACAGGAAGCCGGAGTTGGAAGAGCCCAGGCCGGAGATCAGGGAGCCCAGATCCAGGCTGGAAGAGGAAGAGGATGAAGAACCGCCGCCTAACAGGCTGCCTAACAGACTGCCTACCATGTCAGAGGACATGGAGGATGTGGAGGCGTTCGATCCGCCGCCCAACAGACTCAAAAGGCCTGAAGATAAAAGCGATGAGCCGCCGGAGGGTGAAAGGGACTGGCCGCCGCCGCTGCTGCTCGATGATGACGGGAACAGTGAACCCAGAGACTGGGACAGGGCATAGTTGGAGGTAGCCTGGCCGGAGACCTTCATAGAGGCGTAGTTCTGGATCAGTTTGATATAGGAATCACTGAGGCCGATGCCCCTGTCGATCTTCACGGCAGTATCCACATAAGTGGAAGAAGAATTCGGCCAGTAGATAGACAGACCATAGGCATTAGAAACGCCGGAGGATGTCAGGTTATACTTGATAGCAGACAGAAGCTTCTGTGTGAAGTTCCGTGCTTCCTGTGTATTGATGCGGCTGGCCAGATCCACCAGGTCTACCTGGTCCAGACGGTTTCCTGCCGCAAATTCATGAGAGGAAGCGCGGGAAGAAGCCACCTGCTGATAGTTGTTGTTGACTTCCGTATTCACTGCACCGGAGAAGACATCCATGTCATCATTCAGGGTAGAGAACTCTGCAAGGTCCACCACAGACAAAGTGGTCGCCTGGCCCCGGCACTTCCTGTTGCATTCTGATACAAATGAATCGACGATATTCTTGCCGATCTCCAGGGAGGACTGGGAAGTGTTCTGTGCAAGTGAATTCACCCAGGGCGTATAATACCAGCCTACACCGGGTTCAGATTCTTCAGAAGCCACCATGTAGTCCGCATACTTCGAAACCACATGAGCTGTTTCATAAGTCGCCATCAGACACGCGTCAAAGCCAATGATATCGAAGGTAACACCGGCATTCCTCAGCGCTGTATCCATGCTCTGGAGGTCCATGGCGCCCTGTCTCTTATACTTTTCATCATAGCCATAGCCGGATACGGATCCGCCGCCGTGATCCCAGAGGATCAGGAAGTTACGGTTGGCCGGGAAGTTCGTATCACAGAACTTGATGAAGGAGGTCAATGTATCTCCCTTCACCATGGACTGCTGGCCTACGTTGTCATTCAGCATGTAGATCTTTCCATCCTTGATCTGGAAGACCATGTTTGTCTGGGAAGAGATCACGCTGTTCTGCCACTTCGCGCAGCCACCGGTATAGACAATGATGTTCAGGTTAGGATTCGAGGATGCTGACAGCATTTCCTGAAGATCGCTGGTGCCCATGCTGTACTTTGACTCCAGGTCAGTACCGCACATATAGACCATGATGGTCATGACATCCCTGCCATTGCCTAAAAGCTTCGTCCGTTTCCTGGGTGCATCGGAGGCTACCTGGGTATTCAGGACGCCGGTATTCTTACCGGCCGCCCAGGTACCGGAGGTCTGCAGGCCGGAACCGGTATTATAAGAACCGCTGCCGGAACCGCCCAGGAAGCTGGACAGGCCTAAGGAAGAAAGTACGGAACTTAGATCCGAACCGCTGACTGCCTCACCCACATTATACATCTGCGGCTGAGTCGGCTGTACCACCGGCTGAGTAGTAGGCTGGACCGGTGTGATATTGTTGTTGTTATTGTTATTATTGTTGTTATTGTTGCCGTTCTGGGTCGGGTTCACAGGAATGATATTATTATTCCCGCTGCCGCCGTTCCCGCACAGCATCGGCCTTACGACCACCAGGAAGAAAATGATGACCAGCGCTATAAGGATCAGCTTTCCTAAGCCGCCGAACATGCCTCCGCCGCCGCTTCCGCCATGTCCGGAAGACGAGGATGAGAACAAAGAAGATCCCTGGGAGGACTGCTGCTGGGAAGAGGATGTATTCGTGCTGAATAAAGAATCCACCAGTCCCTTGTCGCCCTTATCCTGACCGTTTCCCTGCTGGGGACGCGGTGTCTGAGGCCTGGCCTGAGATACGGATGACGGTCTCTGCTGCTGGGCGCTCTGTTTCTCCTCAGGAGCATGAGTTCCTTCGGTACGGCCGCCCTGTCCCACCGGACCGGTGCCCAGGCCTTCACCGCGCTTATGCAGGCTGCCGCTGCCCTCCGTCACCTTTTTTTCTCTGCCTTTTTTCTGAATTGCCATAGTTTTTTCCTGCCTTTCAAATAAAAATACAGATCCCTCTTAATCGTTTGTATAATTGTCAAAATAACCCTGAACAAGAACTACCGGTGTTCCCTTGT
>CACZSO010000032.1 GCA_902783795.1 uncultured Eubacteriales bacterium | reverse complement strand
TCCTTCCCTGCCACAAAGACCCGTTTATTCTCTGTATCCAGGGTAAGGTCACCGCTGTTGATGACAGATGCGGAAGAGGCTTCCTCCTCTTCTTTTCTGGCGCTTCTTCGCATGATGGCCTTCATCCGGGCTTTGACTTCCAGAATATTAAACGGTTTTGTCACGTAATCATCAGCCCCGTATTCCAGGCCCATGATCTTATCCATATCATCGTCCTTGGCCGTCAGCATGATGACCGGCATATCTGAAAATTCGCGGATCTGCTGGCAGACTTCCAGGCCATTCATCTTAGGCAGCATGATATCCAGCAATACGATATCATACGGGGTCTTCCGGGCCATGTTCAGACCTTCCTCCCCGTCATAAGCACAATCTACCTCCCAGCCTTCCTGCAGCAGGGCAAACCTGATTCCTTTAACGATCAGTTTTTCATCATCCACGATCAATATTCTAGCCATTCAGTCCTCTATAACCTTATCTTGTCCTTGATTCTTTCAAAGATCCCTTTCCCGATGCCGCTCACGTTCATGATATCGGCAATGTCTGAAAAAGGTCCATGTTCCGTTCTGTAATCGATGATGGCCCTGGCCCTGACCTCTCCGATCATGGGCAGTGTCATCAATTGTTTTTTATCTGCCTGATTCAGGGATATCCTGGGATCAGGAGCCTCTTCGGAAGCATCCATCTCCACCGGCATTACAGCTTCTGCTGCCAGCCTGACCAGTGCTTCATCCTGTGAGCTTTCTGATACTGCTTCCCTGGTGATGATGATCATTTCATCCGGACCATGCCCGGCTGTTTTTAGATATACAGCTCCCAGGATCAAGAAAACAAGGATCACCAGGATCCATTTCCCTTGCTTTTTCTTTACCATATCCGTCTTCATGCCGGAAGCACAAAAGGATATGTTTATATTTTACAGGATTATCCCGCGGATTTCAAGCCTTTACTGGGCGAAGAAATCGAAGAGACTGTGGTAGGCATAATCTCCCTCGCATTTCAGACGGATACCCTGCCAGACTTCTTCGTTCCTTCTGATGGTACCCTCAGAGACCCAGCTGTCGTAAACAGATTTCCAGGCTTCGAACCGTTTCCTGGCCAGCTGGTTTTCCTGCTGGTTAATGGAAAGCAGGGTGTTCCGGGTATTTACCATGCGGATGAGATAATAATGATCTTGCGAAGGGATCACCGGGCTTATCTCGTTTTCTTTCATGGAGAAGACCACTTCTTCCAGTTCTTCTGCCAATTCTCCTTTAGCCGCGCTGTAGCTGAACCTGGTGTTCTCACTGTATAGAGAGGCTAGTGTGAGAAAGCTTTCGCCATTAGAAAGACGTTCTGCCAGTTCATCAGCCAGTTTTCTGTCACTGACCCTGATCACCTGGAAATCTACGGCCCGGCTTTCTTCTTCACTGATCTCTGTCTTCTTGCCTTCCAGCAGTTTTTCGATCATTTTTTCCGCCAGAAGATACCGGTGAAGCAGCTGGTAGATATCTTCTTCCTTTGCCCCGGTATAGGAACGTTCATCTTCTGTCATCTTCATATACCAGGCGCTGGATGCCTCTTTCAGCCGCTCTTCTTCCGGAGCCGATACCTTAACGTCTTCCTGCTTCGCCAGTTCCGACAGATACATGGCCGTCTTCAGTTCGGGATAGATAAAGAATTCCTTGACATAAGTCTCATAATCCAGGCCATCCTTCACTTCCAGATCCCAGAAATCTTCCCCGTAAAGCTCTTTATAATAATTTTCAAACTGACACTTATATTCCAGTGCCGCGATCCTGACTTCTGCTTCTCTTAAGACTTCCTGGTCTGAGGATAAGACCAGACGGTTTTCGGGATGAAAATCCACCGGTATCACACAGGCTGAGAGAATCATTAGAAATACAGCAAGGACCGCTGTTCTGACTGTTTTTTTCATGAATTCATAAGCATCCTTAACTCAGAAACATTAGCCGTAATATCGCCCTTAAAGACAGCAGAACCTGCTACGAAAATATCTGCCCCGGCTTCCACGGCCCGTCTGATGGTATTCCTATTGATGCCGCCGTCTACCTGGATATGGGTATCCGGCGATGTCTTTTCCAGAACAGCCTTAAGACAGCTGATCCTTTCCAGAGAAGATTCCAGGAAAGGCTGGCCTCCGAAACCGGGATACACGGTCATGACCAGGACCATATCCAGAATGTCCAGATGAGGAAATACCGCTTCCACCGGGGTATCCGGTCTAATGGCAAGGCCGGCTGAAACTCCCAGGGAACGGATCTTCTCTAAGGTCCTTCTGACATCCTTACAGGCTTCCAGGTGTACAGTAATGGAATCCGCGCCGGCGGCAGCAAAAGATTCCAGGTTAACAAAGGGTTCTTCGATCATCAAATGGACATCTACCGGCAGGCCGCACTGTTTTTTTATAGAACGCAGCACCGGTTCCCCGTAGGAGATCTCGGGGACGAATTTTCCATCCATGACATCGAAATGGATCAGGTCAGCCCCTGCTTTTTCCACATCTTCCAGCTGTTTCCCCAGATGAAGGAAATCAGCAGAAAGGACTGAAGGGGCTATTTGCACTGTTTTCATCAATATCTCCTCTGATTGATAAGTTCCGTTAAAAAAGTACAGTAAGACTGATACCGGGTCCTGGATATATCGCCCTCTTCCACCGCCTGTTTGATCCGGCAGCCGGGTTCCTTTAAATGACGGCAGGAAGAAAAATTACAGCCGCCAATGTAAGGCATGAATTCAGGGAAATACAGGACCAGGTTTTCCGGTTCAATGAAACTGATGTCCACCGATGTAAAACCAGGGCTGTCCAGGATCAGGGTATCATCATCCAGGGAAAAGATCTCTGTATGCCGGGTGGTGTTTTTCCCTCTTCTGATCTTACGGCTCAGTTCTCCCGTGGCCATGATCTCCTGCCCTGTCAAAAGATTCAGCAAGGAAGATTTTCCTACACCGGAGGGCCCTGCCATTATGACTGTCTTTCCTTTGATAAAGCCTCTTAATTCCTCTATCCCTTCACCTGATTTCGAAGAAAGGAAGACCAGCGGGATCTCTGTATTGATGAAGATATCCCGAATCTCTTTTTTCTTCGCTTCATCCGCAAGATCTGTCTTTGTGACCGTCAGCATGGTAGGTATCTCTGCATCTTTCATCATGCAGAGATAGCGGTTCAGCATATCATAATTCGGGTCAGGATCTTTTACGGAAAAGACCACAAGGATCAGGTCCACATTAGCTGCTTCCGGACGTATCAGCCGGTTTTTCCTTTCATGGATGGCAGTGATGCTCCCTTCCGAATCTTCTTCCGAAGTGATCTCGTAATCCACATGATCTCCCACCAGGGGCTTTTCATTCGTCTTCCTGAAAATGCCTCTGGCCCGGCACTGATAGATCTTTGTCCCGTCTTTTACAGCATACAGGCCTCCCACACCTTTAATGATCTGCCCTGTCATGAGCCTGCTTCTCCCCCGCCTTCCGGCTGGTTCTGCTGTACATTCTCGCCTCCGGGGTTTTCAGGATTTTGTTCCACCGGTGGTTCCTCGGGAGAAGGCTCGGTATCCGGCGCCGGTTCTGTTTCAGTCGATTCAGCAGGTGGTGTCTCATCCTGTGAAGTGTCTGGTTCGGTATCCGATTCTTCTGTGCTGGTCTCCTTCTTCTTAAGAGCGTACAGGATCAGCGTGATCTTATCATCGGTATTATATTCTGTGCCCGGTTCCGGATACTGGCCGGCCACAAGGCCTACCAGGTCAGGAATATCCGTTTCCTCTGTCTCGGAAGTGGTGTCAATATTCTTGAAGCCCGCATTATTCAATACAAGCACAGCACTCTTCGGATCATAGGGATCTCCGTCTGAATCCCTGGATGCATTCGGGACCACCTTCAAGATCTTATCTGTGCCCACGGTGATGGTGATGGTCTCGCCTTCCAGTACTGTCATGTTTTCTTCCAGATCCTGCTTCAGGACCTTTCCGACATTTTCTTCCTTCTTTACTTTTTCTACAATGACAGCTACATTGAAGTTCAGGCTTTGCAGCAGTTCCACAGCCTCGTCCTTCATCATGCCCACCACTTTGGGGACCGTCTGGGATTTCGGACCTATGGAAACGGTGATATTCACATGGGAACCATTGCTTACCTGCTGGTCCGTCGGATACTGCTGGCTCATGATGATGCCTTCCGGCACAGTGGAGCTGTATTCTTTATAAACTTCTCCCAGCTCCAGACCTCTGGAATTCAGCAGTCTTACAGCCTCTGCCTGGGTATGTCCCACCAGCCCCGGCATATAGACCAGGGAAGGTCCGCCGCTGTAGGTCACCTTCAGGGTATCACCCATGCCGATGATCCCGGATGAAGGCTTCATGGAGATGATCTGGTTTACCTTCACATCGTCCGAATACTCTTTAATATATTCTACGGTAATGATATCCTTATACTGGGCCATGATATTCCGGAAGTCGGAGATATCCTGGCCGATATATTCCGGAAGGATCTCAAATTTATCTGAACCATTGCTCAAGGTGATCAGGATCACAGAGTCTCTCTTTACCACTGTACCTTCAGGATAGCTCTGGCGTACTACCGTTCCGATCTTGTAGATATCAGAGTAGACGATATTTGTGGAGATCCGGAAATCCAGGCCTTTATCCTTCAGGATCTTGATGGCCGAATCAAACATGACACCCACCACATTCGGCACGATCGTCTGAACCTCAGGATCCAGGACGCTGCCGGTAAAAGTTTCTACCGTCAGGTCTTCTTCATCTTCTGTGGTCGTCACCTCAGATGAGTGCTTTTCACTGCTCTTTTCCTGGGTGTCTGCCGGAGTGGATGCTTCTGTATCTGCTGTCTTCGTCGGCTTATTTCTGTTTCTCTGGGAACATCCTGACAATGATGAAAAGATGTAGATCAGCATCAGGATCATAGCGGCGCCCAAAATGATTCCGATGATCAGGAAAATACGGTCGAATGCAGACTTTTCGTCTTCTTTTTTATCTTCTTCAAACAGATACTGATGCCTTTCTTTGACCGGTGTCTCTTCCTCTTCTTCCGAAAGATCCGGCAGATCTTCTTTATTCTTCGCCGTATCTTTTTTCCGGCGCCGGATCACGGTATCTGTCTCTTTTCCTTTATAATCCTTATCTTCGGAAGTTTCATCTACCACAGCTGCGGCTTTTTTCACTTCACCGGGACTGCTTTCTTCCTCCACCTTATTCATCTCATGGGTATTGGATTTCAGCAAAGTCTCCCTCTCCTGCTTTTCAAAGTCGAAATCAGGTGTCTGTACCGCCACCTTCAGGTCCAGCAGGAGTTCGGTACAGTTATGGTACCGGCGGTCTCTGGATTTCTGGGTACAGCGGAAAATGATCTGTTCCAGTGCCGTGGGGCATTCCGGGTTCAGCCGGGAAGGCGGGACCATGGTCTCATTCATATGGGCCAATGCTACAGCGATGGAGGTGGATTTATCAAAAGGCACCTGTCCCGTGATCATTTCGTACATGCTGATGCCTAAGGAATAGATATCCGAGCGCTCATCACAATCTCCGCCCCTGGCCTGTTCCGGCGCGATATAATGGACGGAGCCGATGGCCTGGGTCGTGGCTGCCCTGGTCTCATCCGTCTGAGCCCTTGCAATGCCAAAGTCTGTGACCTTCACCTTACCGTCTCTGGACAGGATGATGTTCTGAGGCTTGATATCCCGGTGAACGATATGCTTCGCATGGGCAGCCCTTAAGCCTACCGCCACCTGGGCCGTGATGGCCATGGTCTCTCTCGCGGATAGCATGCCCTTACGGCGGATATATTCCTTCAGTGTGATACCGTCCACCAGTTCCATGACGATGTAGTAGTCACGGCCCACGTTTCCCACGTCATAGACCGCCACTACATTATCATTTTTCAGCGAAGATGCCGCCTGGCCTTCTATCCGGAAACGCCGGATGAACTGAGGATCCTCTGAGAAATCATTCTTAAGGACCTTCAGCGCCACTGCCTGGTGCAGTGAAAGATCTTCGGCTTTATAGACATCTGCCATGCCGCCGGAGCCGATGTGACTTATGATCCGGTAACGGCCGGCAAAAATACTGTCAACTTTTAACATATCACCCTTCCTCAAGAAGAACTGCCGTAATATTATCCCGTCCTCCGTTCTCATTCGCAAGACGGATCAGGGAGTTCACACGTTCATCCAAAGCAAAGCTGTCATCCATGATCAGGTTCTTGATGATAATATCAGGCACCATATTAGTGAGCCCGTCGGAGCAAAGCAACAGAAACTGACCCGGCTGGATCTCAACTTCGAAAAAATCCGGGTCTGCTTCTTCAAATATGCCCACGGCACGGGTTATTACATTCTTATGTTTCTCATATTCGCGGGAACCGCGCTTGATAAGACCCTGGGCTACCTGTTCTTCGACCAGGGAATGGTCCCGCGTCAACTGTGTCATGGTGAAAGTTTTAGGATCCGCCAGATATGCCCGGCTGTCTCCTACATTGGCTATATATGCCACACCATTCACGACTCCGGCCATGACCAGTGTCGTGCCCATATTCATGGCATTCAGTTCTTCTGCTTTTCTTTTGACCCTGAGATTAGCCTTATAAATGGCCTGATCCATGATGAAGGCTGGGTTATTCACCGGCGAATGGCGGACATAATCCTCCACGACATCGACGCAGATCTGGGAAGCGACCTCCCCATAGCTGTGCCCGCCCATGCCGTCGCAGACGATCAGCAGCTTCTCGAAAATGCCCGTATTCTGATCCGAGCAAAAGAAGCTGTCTTCATTATTTTTTCTGATCCTGCCGGTATCTGTCCTTCCGAAAAGATTCATGGATCTAAAAGCCTCTCCTTTAAGTTTCTCTTAATATGCGGCTTCTCAGCTGGCCGCAGGCGCCGTCAATGTCTTTGCCTGCAGTCCTTCTCATTGTAGCATTTATTCCGTTTTTTTCAAGTATTTTGCAGAAACGGGCTATGCGTCCTTTGTCCGGTGTGAGAAAATCCCGTTCCTCCACCGGATTCACCGGGATCAGATTCACATGGGCATTTTTTCCTTTGAGCAAGGCTGAAAGCTTTTCAGCCATCTCTTCCGAATCATTGATCCCGTTCATCAATGCGTATTCATAAGTCATACGCCGGTGTGTCCTGTCAAAATAACGGTCACAGGCAGCTATCACATCAGGAAGCTGATAACGCCGCGCAATGGGCATCAGGGATTCTCTTAAGGCCTGCTCCGGTGCATGAAGGGACAAAGCCAGGGTGACCTTTATATCTTCATCTGCAAAGGCATCGATCTTTTCGACGATACCGCAGGTAGAGACCGTGATGTTCCTGATGCTTAAGTTTGCTCCTTTTTCATCCGATATCAGTTTTAAAAAACGGATGACATTCTCATAATTATCAAAGGGCTCCCCGCTGCCCATGACCACCACATGGGAGACCCGTTCTTTTGTGTCTCTTTCGATGGCATAGATCTGTTCCAGCATTTCCGAGGCTGTCAGGTTCCTGCTTAAGCCGTTCAATGTAGAGGCGCAGAACCGGCATCCCATACGGCAGCCTGCCTGGGAAGAGATACAGACCGATATCCCGTGGTGATACCGCATGAATACAGACTCGATCAGATTCCCGTCAGCAAGTTCAAACAGGTATTTCCGGGTGCCGTCTTCCTTACTTTCCTGCATCCTCCTTATGGTAAAGCCTGTAAGAAAAGCCTCTTCCTTAAGCTTTCCCCTCAGCTCCTTTGAAAGATTACTCATTTCATCGAAACTCACCGCTTTCTTCCCATGGAGCCAGGCAAAGAGCTGGGATGCCCGGTAAGGCTTCTCCCCCAGGTCACTGATCCAGGCCTTCAGTTCTTCTTCGTAAAGCGATTTTATATCTGCTTTCATAGGTTTCTTCTCATGCGGCACACATAGAATCCGTCGCCGGGATGGAGGCCCGGGAGCATCCGGATGTCTCCCATAATACAGGCGGAATTTAAGCCTTCCGGCAGTCTTTCCGAAAGATCCTCCAGGGAAAAGGCCGGGTGGCTGTTAAGAAAAGCTTCTGTCTGCTTTTCATTCTCCCCGG
>CACZSO010000031.1 GCA_902783795.1 uncultured Eubacteriales bacterium | reverse complement strand
GTATATAACAGGCCGATGTCATCGGGATGCATGAAGCAGGCGCCGTATTCGAAAGCCGCACCGCAATGGTCGGGATGAGCATGGGACATGACCATGAAGACCGGCAGATCTGTAAGTTCCCGCACAAAAGCACGTAAAGAACCCACGCCGCTGCAGCCATCAAACAGGCAGGCACGGTCCGTACCTTCTATCACATACGCTTTCTCACCGCCCATGCCGCTGATACGGAGCACATGGTCATTCAGGCGGTCCGCCTGATAAAACTTATTTTGTTTCACAAAGTCCATCATTATACCTCAACCATATCTGTCATGTTCTCTTTCTCTGGCAACTCACCATTTATTCTGCTTTTTTTATTTTACACGAAGACAACTGTCCTGACAAGTTGTTTTCATAAAACCAAAAAGAGCCCGGATCATAACTGCCCGGGCTCCTGCTAGAATTCCTTCAAAATAGTACTACTGTATGGTCAATATCCATAGTCCAGTATTTCCCATTCATCAAAGATAGTACTCCTTCCAAATATAAGCGAACAAGGAATACCTATCTGATTCATATCGTACTCCGTGATAATGATTCTGCCTTCTTCTCGATATGCTTTATATAAAGGTTCATTATAAAAAAGGCTGCTGTTATCCGCTATCATTATTTCATCTTTCTCTGCTTCCTCCTGGGAAACAGATTTTATATATTCCCTCGTCAACTCAATCACATGTTGTCTCTCTTCCTCACTCAGCGCCTCCCGATATAGGCCCTGTTTTTCTACTTCTGACGAATTTGTTTCTTCCAGTGATGAATCCTCTATTAAAAATGTGTTGCTTTCATCAATCAGCTCCATTGTAGTTTCTTCAGGAGTAATATCATTATTCTTAGGTTGATGTATTTCTTCATCAGTATTTACAATTATCTGACTCGATTCTTTCTCAGAATAATCATCTCTTGCTGAATAACTAATGGTCAAGCCAAGTGCAGCAACAAGGAGTACACAAAGCAGTCCGGCCCTTACACTATTATGCATGGAAGCTCACCCCCTTATTGTATGCTGTATAATTAATCCTTTCTTTCTGGTCCCTCCTTATCAGCATTTTTTCTGCCTGGCATATACTCTTCCTGTTGTCGTCTTTGAAAACATGTTTATAAGCAAAAAGGTACCTTGCCCCCTTTCTCACATATTATTATCAGAAGTCGGGGAAGCTATATTCCTGCTCCAGATCCGTTGTAACTACTGGACCTTTTGTTATATTATTCTTCCGGATAGATCACGCTGTGCCTGATGGGCAGCCATTCTTTCAATGCTTTCCTAAGGCTCAGATCCCAGAAATCCCACTCATGAGCATAGCCCGGCACTTCCTCGAAGAAAGGATCGAAGCCATTCTCCTGGAGCCAGTCACGATGGCTCTTCATAGGCTCATAAGCATGGTCTTTATCACCTACTGTCAGGAAAAGCTTCGGGATGGGTTTGCCCTCTTCTCTTGCCTTCAGAAGCTTCTCCCTGAGGCCCAGATACAAGGTGCCATCCATGGTCATGCCGTTCCCGAAATTCGGGAGCTTATCGCCCCAGCCCAGGGATGATGACATGATGAGGGCTGCCGCATAATTTTCCGGATGGTCGCACAGAATCTTGATAGTTCCCTGACCGCCCATAGAAAGGCCGCCGATGAAATTATCCTCCGGCTTATCCGAGAAGGGGAACATGGCCCGGCACATGACCGGCAGTTCCTCCGCCACAAAGGTGCGGTACTTCGCCCGTTCCTGATCATCATACGCAGCATTATAATCCGCCGGCATGACCACCGCGATCTTATTGTCATCCGCATACCGGACGATGTTAGAGAAGTTCACATAGTCGCTGTCATCTCCGGAACCGCCGTGCAGAAGCCACAGCACCTGGTACTTCATACCCGGTACATACACATCCTCACGGCCGTTCATGATGTCCGCAAAACTGAAAGACGGCAGACAGATGGTCACATTCGTCTGCATGCCCAAAGCCTGGGACAGGAAATTCATTTTAATTACTGCCATAATAATACCTCCATTTTTTTACTGAAACACTTGCTTTATCCGGCTTTTCAGGTGTATTTATATCAAATAAGACGCCGGATAACCTATTTATCTAAAATATACCACAGACACGGCATTCTGTTCAAGGAAAAACTATATAATATCAACAGGAGCCCTTCTGAGTTTCAGCCCGACAGGTAAAAATGTCCTCCGTATGTCTTCCTTTCAGAATGCTGTGAAAAAGGTGCAGACCGCTGCAGACGAAAATGTCCTAGCCTCTGCCAGCTTATTTATGAACCGGTTTGACGATGCTTTTAAGAAACTTGCAAAATGATCTGCCTTGTATACCAAACGTCAATAAAAATATTTTTAGTATGACATTCTCAGCTTGCTCATGCACTTCAAGGCATACCAAATTCCTGAACTTCCCGAATTGGTATGACTTTTTCTCTCATTTTCTGCCCGTTCATGAACCTCAAAGCATACCAAATTCCTGACCTTTCTGAATTGGTATGACTTTTTCTCTCATTTTAACCATTTTTAACCATTCCGGCGGGTTTCAAGGCATACTAAACTATCAGGAATCCTTGCCTGGTATGCTGTTTTCTCTTTTTCCTGGTTTTGAGGCAGGCGAAAGAACATACTAAATCCGGATTCTTATTATTTGGTATGCTTCCCCGCTTGTTTTTCCTTTTTTAATCCGCCAGCCAAACAGTTATCCTCTGCTTTTGGTTTCCTTAAAAAAACAGGGGAAGTTCCATTTATAGATACTGACTCAGATAATATAAACGGACCCGGGCCGTTTGGCCCGGGTCCTGATATAGATCCGCACATTTCGTCGGATCTTTTTTATATTATTCTTCCGGATAGATCACGCTGTGGCGGATGGGCAGCCATTCTTTCAGGGCTTTTCTGAGGGTCAGATCCCAGAAATCCCACTCGTGGCCATAACCGGGTACTTCTTCGTAAAGCACATCGTAGCCCAGGCCTTCCAGATAGGTCCGGCATTTTCTCATACCTTCCATGGTGAAGTCTTTATCACCCACGGTCATGAACATCTTGGGAAGGGGTTTGCCTTCTTCCACGTTCTTCTTTGCTGCGCCCCAGGCATCCAGGGGGCTGCCGGGTTCGACCTTGAAGAGGCCATTCGTGTTTTCTGCAGGATCTGAGCCGGCGCCGCTCATGCACAGGGCTGCCGCGTACTTCTCGGGATTCAGCATAGCGCACTTGAAGGTGCCGAAGCCGCCCATGGAAAGGCCGGCCACGAAATTATCCTCTCTCTTGTCTGAGAAGGGGAACATGGCTCTCAGCATCTTCGGAAGCTCTTCTACCACATAGGTGTAGTATTTAGCCACCATCATGCCTTCGCCTTCCTGATCCGCATAGCCGGCGTTATAGTCGGCAGGCATGACTACCGCGATCTTATTGTCATCCGCATAACGGACGATGTTAGAGAAGTTCACATAGTCACTGTCATCGCCGGAGCCGCCGTGCAGAAGCCACAGCACCTGATATTTCATGCCGGGTACGTAGACGTCCTGACGGCCGTTCATGATATCGGCAAAGCTGAATGAGGGAAGGCAGATAGTTACATTTGCCTGCATTCCCAGTGCCTGAGATAAGAAATTCATTTTGATTACTGCCATGATCATACCTCCTTGATTACTTTGGCATTTATTACTGTACTTATCCGGGTCTCTGGCCTTGATTTCCTGTAAAAAAGATACGGACGGCCCCCCGGATCATCATACGTAAACTATAACACAGACAGCCCCGGGGATTCAAGATAAATCTGAAAAAACCACCCGTAAAACCAAAGGCCCTGAGGATCAAAACATGACCAGTACTGCACAAAACCATCATTCACAATGACTAAAAAAGGGAAGAGGCTCATTTATTCTTGACCCTCTTTTTCTTACGATCTATAATTAAACCAGAAAATATAAAAGGAGG
>CACZSO010000030.1 GCA_902783795.1 uncultured Eubacteriales bacterium | reverse complement strand
TTTTAGTTTATAAAACAGACATATACTCCATTATGGCAATCATTACAATAGTCAATAATCATATCCATTCTGTCTTGGTCCAAAAAATGCCACTCTTATTGTTTGCATTTACACTTTTTTACATATCTCATGTATTTTGTAATAATATTAACACTTTTGTTAAAATTTGTATATATCTGTTTTATTCTCGTTTTTGCTTGCAGTTTATTAGGAAGCAAAAATAAACAATCTGATCTTTTTTAACCGTTTCTACTGATCATATTTGTCGTAGCAAAAGAATCTTTGCTGTGATACCCTAAAAAAGCGGGCCTGCGTATGTATCCCGCTTTTATTTAATGCAGTCAGTTACTCATAATATGTATCAAATAGAGGAGATTATGGACACAAATAACACCACACCTACATCAAACAGTGCAGCCGGTCATCACGCCCACAAAAAGCACGGTTTCACTGGCCAGATCGGCTTCGTAATGGCTGCAGCCGGCAGCGCGGTCGGCGTTGGCAATCTCTGGCGCTTTCCCTATCTGGCTGCCAAGGACGGCGGAGGGCTCTTCATTCTGATCTATCTGATTCTGACCTTCACCTTCGGATTTACGCTTTTGACTTCCGATATTGCCATCGGTCGCAGGACTGGAAAGAATTCCATCAATGCTTATGCTGCAATGAGTCCCAAGTGGAAGTTTTTAGGAATCCTGACCTTTCTGGTACCGGTGCTGATCATGACCTATTACGCGGTCATCGGCGGCTGGATCACGCGTTACATAATAGTCTACCTGACCGGCCAGGGCGGTATGGCAGCACAGGATAGTTTCTTCACGGATTTTATCACATCTCCCAGCCAGTCCACTCTATATGCCGTGGTCTTCATGCTGCTGACGGCTTGGATTGTTTTTAACGGCGTCGAAAAAGGAATCGAGCAGTGTTCAAAAGTATTGATGCCCGTCATGTTGGTCATGATCGTGGCCATCGCCATCTTCGCTCTGACCCTCACCCACACGGATGAAGCTGGTGTAACCCGCACGGGCCTGCAGGGACTCGCAGTTTACCTGACGCCAAGTTTCGAGGGGCTGACTGTCAGACGCTTTTTGCAAATCCTACTGGACGCCATGAGCCAGATTTTCTTCTCTCTAAGTGTGTCCATGGGCATCATGATCACTTATGGGTCTTATATAAAGAAAAATGTGGATGTGAATGCATCCATTCATCAGATTGAATATTTTGACACGGGTGTAGCGCTGCTGGCAGGTATGATGATCATTCCCTCCATCTTTGTCTTCGAGGGAGTAGAGGGTATGAAAGCAGGGCCCAGCCTCATGTTTATCTCCCTACCTAAAGTCTTTGCTTCCATGTCCACCCTGGGCAGATTTGTGGGGCTTGCCTTCTTCGTTATGGCAGCCTTCGCGGCACTGACCAGCTGTGTATCGGTTCTGGAGACAATTACGGCCAACTGCATGGAAATCTTCCACACGAAGAGAAAACCCACTACGATCTCGCTGACCCTGCTCTACACAGCAGCCTCAGTCATCATAGCCTTGGGTTATAGCAAGTTTTATATTGAGCTTCCGCTGCCCAATGGCAGCGTCGGCCAGCTCCTGGATCTGATGGACTATATCAGCAACAGTTTCATGATGCCTTTCATATCCATGCTGTCAGCCATCCTGATTGGCTGGGTGGTCGGTCCCGACTGGATCGTCGAGGAAGTAGAATACGGCGGACGTACCTTCGGCCTCAAGGGCCTCTACCGGATCATGATCAAGTTCGTTGTGCCGGTGATCATGTTTATTCTCTTTTTGCAGTCAGCAGGCGTATTGAATTTCTAATCATCTGAATAATAATCACATATTAACAGCACTGAAAAAGGTACCGCGGCATCTCGCTGCGGTACCCTTTCTATTCATTATAATATGCTCAATTCTTCTGTACTACACCCAGAACTTCTCGGTCGGGTCTTTCAGGTCGGCTTCCGGAAGAGCGCTTAGGGCACCGGACTCTTCCATCATCCGGTATATGGCAGCCGCATAGTTGATATCATGGATGGAAAGGCCAATATTGTAAGCAAGGATCCGCTCCTCGTCATTCTCACGTCCAGGGATTTCTCCGTTAACGACAGCGCACACTTCAGCAAACTGCTTGAACTTGTCGAAATTCTTGAAGTGGTGGACATGTCCCCAGTCATCTGCAAACACCTTGTCAAAGAATAAGTCACAATTAGTAAATCCCAAGGTATGGATAGGTTGTACCAGGACACCTTTACCGTAGTATTCGTCGGCGCATATATCATTAGGCAGATACGTGGCGCCGGAGAGGACAACATCCGACCCCTCTACCATTTCTTCCGGTGTGTCTACAATGACAAACCTTAGGTTCTCGAGATCCCTGAATCTGCGGGTGAAGTCTTCTGCCTGGTCTTTATAGCGCAGAAGTTTAATCGTCAGTTCCCGATCTCTGAGCTGATTCGCCAAGATCAGAATGGTAGAACGGGATACATTTCCAAGGCCCATCATTCCTATGACGGAAAAGTCCTTTTTGCCAAAGAGCATGGTAGAGTGAGCTGCAACGGCACCGGTTCTCATAGTGGTGATCCATGTGCCGTCCATAAGAGCGAGAAACTCACCGCTGTCCGCATCCATCAGAAGAATCCGGCTCTCCAGGCTGGGAACCCGGCCGGGATAGCGCGTCACTATTTTGACACCGCCCCACAGGTTCTGCGTGCCGGGGATCATGCTGGGCATGACATTGCAGAACACGCCGTCCCTGGGCTTGAGGCTGATCTTGGGGGGCAGGATTGACTTTTTCTTGTTCCGGATCATTGTCTGTGCCCATTCAAAACATGTCGATGGTTCAATATTCAGATTAGCTATGTCTTGAAATGATATAATTTTCAACAGATTTCCTCCTGCCTTGTTTTCATCATACTAGTCTCTGCAGTTATTATTTCCAATAGGCTTTGAAGGTGTGGTGTGTCACCCGCTTCTCCACCGGCGGCAGCTGCATGTAGTCGCCAAACAAAGTTGTCAGATATTCCTTATACCCCTTCATAGCCATGAAATACTCTCCCTCGAATTCCAGTTCCACGTAATCGTCAAAACAATTGCGTGGAAGAATAGACCTGGCTCTCATGTCAGAGCAAAGATTTCCAACATACTTATAATTGTTGAAATCGTACTTTTCATATTTCTTTTCAATTTTCTGAATCAATCGCGTGAAATTGACCGGGCGGCTTGCAATATAAAGAGCGAGTCGGGCAGGTTCGTAATACCAGGCATGGGTCTTACTGCGAAAATAACGTTTCCAATTTGCCGCAACCAGAAGCTCGCGCTCGGCTCTGGTGGAATTAAAGCGCTTTACGGCCTCTTCCCGGGTGTTTCCCATGCCGTCATAGATAAAGATGTCCAATCCTACGCCATTCCTGAGTTCATAGCGGTCAACGTTATCATCAATGATCATAGTATTCGGGTTGGCCAACTTGGGAAACAAGTATCCATAATTACTATATAGTTCATTACAGATTAAATCGAAGCCGGTCTTATTGGCCTTACAGAAAGCCTTAAACTTCTCATACTCAGGTCTTGTCATTGTCACGTCAATGTCGTCATCCCAAGGAATAAAACCCTTATGACGGACAGCACCGATTAGAGTTCCGCCCACTATGGAGTAGTGAAATCCATTCTCAACGCATATTTTATGAAACTCACGAAGAACATCAAGCTCAACCTGCTTCATCTCCTCAATACTTATCTCTTTCACTTTTAATCTCCTGTCGCGCTTTATATCGCTTTTTTATTGCATTTTCATTTTCTCATTTTTCTCAGAACCGTGTTACGCAAAAGTTCCATAAAGTCATTTCTAAAAAAAACAAACGATACCATGCAGGTAACTGTAAAGCAAATAAACATCTCTTCAAAAGCCAGAATGAACCACTGCAGGTATCCTGCTGCCCGGTCATTAAGAAGCATCCCGGACAGAAGCATGATCAGGGCTACGGTGCTTCCAAATACCAGCATCTTCTTGAGTGCTATTAACGGATTTCTGTACAGGATATTCTCCCGCAGATAGAAAACATGGGCGATGCCTCTATAGATCATTGATACCAGTGTGCCGATGGCGACGCCCACAATGCCCAGGCTGTGAACCAACGTCAGGGAGAGGGCCAGATTGATGATCACTTCAATCACCGCGTACTTGGTAACCTGCCTGAAGTGTCCCGCCGCATATGAAGCAGAGACGTAAGAGTCCCTGTAACAGTAGGCCATTTCCGCTAACACAAGCAGATACCCGAAAATATACTGCTCATAATTTGCGTCGTGAATATTAGCGGTGTAGACGCGAATAAAGGGCGTGATCAGGAAAAGGCCGCATGTAAAGATAATCGTTGTAATGAAGAAGATGCCGAATTCATACAGTTCGAACTTACGGTTTGCGTTTTCCCGGCTCTCAGATACAATCACCTTTCCGAATGAGGGCATAATTGCTGCTGAGACAGAAATCACAAGGTTCTTCATTGCATTGACGACCATCAAGTAAACGCTATATACAGAGACGTTTACTAATGTAGAAAAAAGAGTGAGTATAGCCACGTCCGTATTAGTGTGGACAAAATATGCCAGATTGATTCCGAATCCGGACCAACGCTGCTCCAGAGCTCTGTTGTCCGGCTCAGCATGCGGGTCGATGTTATAATGCTTTTTAACATAAGTCCCGTAGATGATGGGCTGAATAAGATAGATCGCCGCACTTGCGATCTTTATAATCAGTACATCCTGAAAGAGTCTTGAGCACACGATCACGGCAATAACATTCAGGATTACGATGGCAATCTGGGTAACAGAGACTATATAGACCTTCCTGTCTGCGTTCAGCAGAAGTTTCCAGGACAGAGCGAAGAAATACTGGACAAAGAGATGACTGCCCAGCACGATAACCAGTATCAGCGAATATGTATATGAGTAGCCGGTCTTGACAAATGCAGGATATACAAAAGCTACCACGAGCATGTAGACCACGAAAATACAGGCAATCTTCTTGAAGAACTGCTGTGCAGCCTTTATGACCCGGCTAATAGCCTCATTATCTCCTTCAGCCAACGGACGGTAAAGAGCGGACATTATTACGCCGCTCAGTCCTCCTTCTAATAGTTGAATATAATTCAGGAACTGGTTGATTGAAGAAATCAGTCCATTGACATTGGATCCAAAATAGCTCAGGATCACCTTTGGTACGATAAACCCGCTTAAGATCGTAACGAACTGCAGCAATATAGAGCTTATTATGTTCCTTGAAATAACCTTACGCTCCAAACCCGGTCTCTCCCTTAGTTGCTCCAATAGTTTTTATATCTGATTTCAACATAATTACGTCAGCCAGTGTTCGCATCATCAAATAACTGGTTCTTTCTCTTACTGAATTACCTCAGCTCGTCCATATACTTGCCGTTAATTACATCGAGCAAGTACTGTCCGTACTGGTTCTTCTTCATTACTTCATAGGTCTTGAGTACATCTTCTTTGCCGATCCAGCCGTTCAGATAGGCAATTTCTTCGAGGCAGCCGATCTTTCTGTGCTGGTGCTGCTCCACTGTCTGCACGAACACTGTGGCATCTACAAGGCTCTCGTGGGTTCCTGTGTCGAGCCATGTGAATCCCTGGCCCAGGAGCTCAACATTCAGCTTGCCTTTTTCCAGATAGATGCGGTTAAGGTCTGTGATCTCATATTCGCCGCGGGCTGAGGGTTTCAATTCTTTGGCATGTTTGACGACATCGTTGTCGTAGAAGTAGAG
>CACZSO010000029.1 GCA_902783795.1 uncultured Eubacteriales bacterium | reverse complement strand
CTATCAGACGGGCAGCCAAAGGGCTTGCCAGGCCTACCGCCAGCATCCTCAAAGAATAATGTAGAGTAGCCGCGGCCCGTCCCGTACCCAGGGCTTCTTCCATAGGCGTAAAAAACACCCCGTAAGCATTGATCATTCCCATGACACCCCAGGCCATGATGCAGCTGGCTATTAACACATAAACATGCCGCCCAGTCATGCCGTTTTTCTTTTCAGCAGTATTCATACTTTTCCTGATGGATCGCCTATGATCCATGGTCCTTTCTTCCGCAGGTCTTTCAACCCGCCTCATCACAGGAATTTACCTCCTGCTCTTTTGAATCATATTGTATATGAATCACACCTGTTCTCCTATATCGAAAAAGCTTATCTTAATTGTTCTTCCCCTTTTCATTATGAGTAAAGTCTGTCTTTTATTTTTCTTAACCGGATGGTCATCAACATAAACTGCAGATCTTATGTTATTATGACTTCTTTTCTCAGCCGGGGTGCTGTCCTGACCAGAAGCCGGTACTCATGAACCTATTCCTTCTCTCCTTTTCAGCCGGCCGCTATCCTGATCAGCAGGCTCTCCTCCATGAACCTATTCCTTCTTTCTTTTTCAGCCGGTCGCTATCCTAATCAGCAGGCTCTCCTCCATGATCTTATTCCTTCTCTCCTTTTCAGCCGGCCGCTATCCTGAAATTGCCTATAGGTTCGTCTGTTTCCCTGTTCCTTTATACCTGGCAGGATACTTATTATCCCGTGATTACTTCTTCCCAGACTGGGCATTACTTCTTTATTTTCCTGTCAAGCCCTTGCCTTTTTTCTGGAACTGCGATAAAATACGGAACAAGCGGCACCTTCCGCGCATCTTCAACACTATATTCTTAAACTTCCGGCATTGATCATCATGTAAATTCTTCATTCATCATTATCTGTATTCCAGCAAAGGCCTAAGATTAAACCTATCAGAAGACCGTAACCCTTTTTTTCTGCTCTGAAGCAGCGCTGCTCAATGCTGCCAGCTCATTCGCTGCCCATAAGTCAGTGTACGAGCACATGCAATCTTCTTATTTTCCTTTTACATAGGCTCGGAACCGGTGTTTCTCCTGTCTACAGGCCGAAAATGAGCGCAAAGAGCACATGCAATCTTCTTTTTCCCCTTTACATAGGCTCAGAACTCGCATTTCTCCTGCCTGCAGGTTGGGAATGAGTGTAAGAAGCACATGTAATTGTCTTTTTTCCCTTTTACATAGGCTCGGGACCAGGGGGTTCTCCTGTCTATAGACCGGAAATGAGTGTAAGGAGCACATGCAATCTTCTAATTCCCCTTTTACATAGGCTCGGGACCAGTGATTTTCCTGTCTGCAGACCGAAAATGAATGTAAGAAGCACATGTAATTTTCTTTTTTCTCTTTTACATAGGCTCAAGACCGGCATTTCTCCTGTCTATAAGCCATAAATGAGTGCAAGGAGCACATGTAATCTTCTTTTTTTCTTTTCACATAGGCTCGGGACCGGGATGACCTGGTTTCCCTCACAAAAGAAAGCCCATTATGCCTTATCTTATTTCACAACTCATTAAGATCTGTAATCACATACTTTTTGAAAGGACTTTACTATGGATCAGCATTTTTCTTCAACTGACTTATTGACCATGCTCCGTGAACGTACCTCTTATCTGGAATCTCTCATCCATGATATCCAGGTTAAATTGAAAAAAGCTCCGGAAGGGACTTTAGTCATAGCCAAAAGAGGCAACCGTATACAATACCATCATCGGCTGAAGCCTGCTGACAGGGCAGGCTATTATCTCGATGTTTCTCAGATGGATTTAATTCAGGCATTGGCGCAGAAAACCTATCAGGAAAAAGTGCTTAGATCTGCTTTGCAGGAATATAAAACTATCACTGATTTTATAAGAAAATATCCCAGGAAAAATCCTGAGCAGATCTATGAAGCACTTGATGAGCGCAGACGCCTGCTCACCACTCCCATAAGAAAGACGGATGCTGATTTCATCAAGGATTGGAAAAGTCTGATCTATCCAAAAAAGCCCGTAACGGATGAGGAGTCTGCCATTCAGACACCCGGCGGAGAATATGTACGTTCCAAATCCGAATATATCATCGCCAGTCTTCTGACGCAAAAAAGCATTCCTTACCGCTATGAATACCCAATGATACTTTCTTCTATAGGAACTGTCCATCCGGATTTTACGGTCCTGAATCCGCGTTCCCGCAGAGAATATGTATGGGAACATTTAGGCATGATGGATGATCCGGATTACGCAAAGAAGGCTTTACGGCGCATAAAGGCTTATCAGACAGACGGATACTATGTCGGCAAAAACCTGATCCTTTCTTTTGAGACCAGGAATCATCCCATCAATGTCAAAGAAGTCAATGCACTGATCGAACAGTATCTGACATAAACCCAGCTTATTAATGAGCACACAGTCACCAAATCACTCTGTACATAGACCGGAGTATAAAGCATTCATGATCTCATAAAAAGATGAAAAGTCCTGCATAGTCAGCCTTATCGGCCTGACCCTTAATAACCTCTGCCTATATGCTGTATGACTGACCGGCTGGTTTCAGGAAGCCTCCCCTTTTTCAGACAAGAATTTTGATATCATAACAGGAAACAGCCCGGGCTGTACCGGACAAAACATAAGATAAATAGATAAAGAGCGCACTTTCTGCATCTCATCAATGCTGAAAGTGCGCTCTTCCTATCTTAAAGAAAAGTGTCAGGCATTCCCTCTTCTGACATAGATCAAAAGGAAATTCAGAATATCGTACAAGCCTTCTTCCAGAAATTCCTGATCGCGTATTGCGTATTCGTGCCCTGTTTCAAACCATTCCTGCCAGGCTATGCCATAGCAGTCCGCTTCTCTAACCATGACCTGACCACCTTCACCGCATTCATCACTCATAAGCTTCTCCCACCAGGCAGCTGTTTTAAACAGCTGGGCATCATCTCCTTCTGCCCAGGTTTCAAACAATTCTTTTAATTCTCCCTGCGGCTGTTCTTTCAGACCCGGAATCACGATCATCACATAGCCGCCCTTTTTGACAAAAGGAAGGATCTTTTCTGAAAAGACACCTTCTCTGCAGCCAAAATAATGATAGGCATCCACACTGATAATGGCATCGAAATAGTTCCGGGCAAAGGGCATGTCCATAGCATCCCCGTGGATGGGTATGACCCTGTCCTCGAGTCCGTTCTCTTCTATCCTTTTATAGTTTTCTGATGCCGGGACCCACAGATCATAAGCATATACATAATTTGCTTCCGTTTCATTCGCTATAAAGAAAGATGTCAGCGCAGATCCGCAGCCCAGATCCAGCGCCCGGGAAAACCGGGCATCCTCCGGACTCTTTAAGATCAATTCATCCAGGAGCCGGAATGAATTAGGCCCCATCAGGTAATCTTTTGTAAAATATTTTCTGTATTTCTCTATATCAGCCATTTTCTTTTTCATCGATCTCCTAACTGTTTTAGCATAATAAAGCTGTCAATAAAATGTAAGACTGCCGTGTCCGGCTAAAGGTGCGTGCTCAGGATTTCAGCTTTACAGGATCATGTCTTTATTGTAGAATGAAGCAGAGGTCAGTACTGATTCAAAAAATCCTTAAGGAGGACCTTATGATCTACCTGTTTTTCCTTCTGGGAGCCCTGGTCTTTCCTGTCCTGCTGATCCTTACGGATACAAAGGAAAACCATAAAACTTCCCTGTATTTCAAGGTATTGGGCAGTCTTTCCTTCGTCATTCTGGGATCTCTGGGGCTTAAGCACCATAAAAATACATATGCATACCTAATCCTTCTCGCTCTTATAAGCGGGTTTATCGGCGATGTTCTTCTTCATGTCAGGCATTTGTATCAGGAAAGCCGGGCCCTTCTGTATCTGGGCGGTTCTTTCTTTCTGCTGGGCCATCTATTCTATATAACAGTCATTTTAAAAGACTTAAGAGGCCGCTTTTTACTGCCGCTTTCCATAGGTCTGTGCCTGGCTTTGGGTTTCAGTCTGGCATACCGTTCCATGCAGAAAATGGGGCGTATATTCCGTTTTCTCTGCATTATCTACATCGTTTTTGTCCTGAGTTTTGCTTCTTTTGCGGGTGGTCTGTATTTTACAGATCCTTCAAGACCCCGGCTCCTTTTATTCATAGGATCTGTGCTTTTTGCATCTTCGGACATGGTCCTGATCTATGATCTGATCGCCGCAGAAAAGAAAAAGTGGTGCAGTCCTGTTCTGCTGATCCTGTATTACCTGGGGCAGTCACTCATAGCATTGTCCCCTTCCCTGTAACCGATCTTCCCCGGAAGATTCCGCAGGCATTAAGAAGCGCCTCCCAGGAAAAGGAACGCGCTTCTTTTTTACTTCTTCAGTTTTTATTCGAAATATCGATCTCACCGCTGACGATCTTCCTGTAGTCTTCCAGGTTTTCTCTTAAAAGCTTAGGAATAGGAAGTTCATACGGGCACCGGGTCATGCAGACGCCGCACTCGATGCAGTCTTCGATCTTTTCCATCTTCTCCTGGGCTTCTTTCGTCAGCTGTGCCGCAGAAGGCATGCGCCGGATCAGCTGGATCATACGGGCCGCGTTCGGGATCTCGATCCCCACGGTACACGGCATGCAGTAGCCGCAGGAACGGCAGAAGTTTCCGGAAAGTTCCGCCCGGTCTTTCTCGATGGCGGCCTTCCGCTCTTCATTCATGACCGGCGGATCATCCGTATAGGACAGGAATTCGTCCAGCTCACTCTCCCGCTGCACACCCCAGATAGGCACCACATTATCGAACTGGAGCATCCAGGCATAGCAGAGATCCGAACGGTTCAGCAGTCCTCCGGACAGACCCTTCATGGCTATGAAGCCCATATTGTGTTCCTTACAGAGCCTAACCAGCTCCAGATCCTTATCACTGGCCAGATAAGAAAAGGGGAACTGCAGAGTCTCATACAGGCCGGATTCGATGGCTTCCTTCGCCACCGCCAACCGGTGATTCGTAATGCCTATATGCCGGATCAACCCTTTTTCCTTCGCTTCCAGCGCTGCCTCATAAAGGCCTGTGCCATCGCCGGGTTTCGGGCAGAACGACGGGTTATGGAACTGATAAATGTCGATATAGGTGGTTTTCAGGCGCTCAAGACTTAAATTCAGATGCTTCCAGAAAGTTTCTGCATCTTTAGCTCCTGTCTTCGTGGCTATATAAACATTTTCCCGGATGCCTTCAAAAGCCTTACCGATCTTTTCTTCACTGTCCGTATAACCATTGGCCGAGTCGAAGAAGCGGACGCCCGCATCATAGGCTTTCCGTAAAAGCATGACGGCGTAGCCCTCGGAAACGCGCTGGATAGGCAGCGCCCCGAAAGCGTTTTTCGGGACGGTGATCCCCGTTGATCCTAATGTTACTGTCAGCATAAGGATACCTCCTTGTTTTATCTTTCTGAAATGATTATACCATAGATCCGATTTTTTGAAAACTGTCAAAAACCAGCATCAGACCTTTTCTTTTCTGATCCGGGCATTCAGCCGGAGCGTCAATGCCAGACCGACAGCTGCCAGCACCATTTCCATGATCACAGCTGCATGATAAGACCCTGTTACATCATAGAGAAGCCCCATCAGCGTTACAAAAGCTG
>CACZSO010000028.1 GCA_902783795.1 uncultured Eubacteriales bacterium | reverse complement strand
GTTTATATCCTGGGAGGAGAAGCCGCGGTAAGTCCGGACTTTGAAGCAGCATTGGGCGATGTTCAGAACAGAGTGAAGCGGCTGGCCGGGAAAGACCGGTATCTGACAAATATCGAGATCCTCAAGGAAGCTGGTGTAAAAGAAGGCGATGAGATCCTGATCTCTTCGGGAAAAAGCTTTGCGGACAGTCTCTCAGCCAGTTCTGCCGGCAGGCCGGTCCTGCTGGTGAAATCGGCGTTGACGAATGCACAGGAAGATTACCTTAGTTCCCTGCATCTGAAAGTGACCATCATCGGAGGAGAGGCAGCGGTGACAGAGGAGGTGGAAGCTTCCTTACAGGGGATATCAGAAAGTGTGGACCGGCTGTATGGTTCAAACCGCTTCGAGACCAGCATCCAGATCGCAAAACGCTATTTCCCGGAGGCGGAGGCTTTGACATTGGTCTACAGCCATGACTTCCCGGATGGGTTAAGTGCAGGCCCTTATGCTGCTCTCCATCATTCACCGGTGGTGCTCTGCAGGACAGCAAAGGATGGAGATGCTTATGCAGCGGCATATGCAAAAGAACTGTCTCATTTGAAAGCCGGTTATGTGACTGGCGGCCCCACCCTTATCGAAGACAGCTCGGTGGTAACCATTTTTGACCTGGAAACGGCTGATGATATCCGGATCCTGAAAAAATAAAAGATAGCCGGACATACACAAAAAACTAACAAATCATACACTTCCGCCGGAAGATAGGGTAGCCCCACTTCCGGCGGATCTTTTATGGGTAAAGCCTGTTGAATGACCTGATAAATTTCTTGTATTTTTTGCTTGCAATACAGCGGTTGTTTAACTATAATAAACCTTTAAGAACCTTTCGGTATCTTGTCGGAGGGATTCATATTCACTGAAAGGAGAGAACATGAAAAAGAACAGCTTTTCACGCAGATTGGCCGCTTTTTTGATGACATTTGTCATGGTATTGTCATTAACAAGTGGTTTCTCTGCAGCGAAGGTTCACGCTGCCGACGCGGATGATTCAAATATCTCATTTGAAAAAATCAAAAACGAAGGCAGAGGCCATCTGGCCACCTCAAAACAGGAAGCAGTTGAAACTCCTGCTCCTGAATTTGCGGATGATGAAATGGTTCGTGTCTCTATCGTTCTGACAGAAGCCGGCACTATGGCTAAAGGCTATGAAGCCGCTTCTATCGAAACGAATTCCGCGGCCAAATCTTATCGTCAGAGCCTGAAAGAAAAACAGGCTGCACTGGCTGTTAAGATCTCTGATGAAGTGTTGGGAGGCGAGACTTTAAATGTGGTCCGCAATCTTACACTGGCAACCAATATCATTTCCGCTTATGTACCTTATGGAAAGATCAAAGAGATCAGAACCATTCTTGGAGTTAAGGATGTCGTAATCGAGAATCGTTACGAAGCCGATGCTTCCGCAGAAGTGACAGATCCTGACATGGCTGTTGCTACTGATATGACCGGAACCACAGCGGTGTGGTCTGCGGGTTATACCGGAGCCGGGAGCACAGTAGCCATCGTAGATACCGGTCTGGATACGGATCATCAGTCCTTCTCTGCTGAGGGATTTGATTATGCGATCTCTAAACTTGACAAGGAAGTTGACCTTTTAACTGCAGAAGAAGTTGCAGCTAAATGGGATCAGCTGAACGCGTCTGAATTCGTCGCAAATGTTGCAGACACCTATGTGAGCTCAAAAGTTCCCTATGGCGTCAACTATGTTGATGAAGATCTGGATATTACCCATGACAACGATGAACAGGGTGAGCATGGCTCTCATGTAGCCGGTATCGCTGCTGCCAACCGTTATATCCCGAACGCAGACGGAAGTTTCGATGATGCACTGCTTACGGTCAAGACACAGGGTGTTGCCCCGGATGCTCAGCTTTTGATCATGAAAGTCTTCGGCAAGGGCGGCGGCGCTTATGATTCTGACTATATGGCAGCCATCGAAGATGCCATGGTCCTGGGTGCTTCCTCTGTCAACCTGTCTCTGGGGTCCTCTTCAGTAGGTTTGACTTTCAACACGG
>CACZSO010000027.1 GCA_902783795.1 uncultured Eubacteriales bacterium | reverse complement strand
TACCCGCAAGTTCATGGGGGAGGGACATGGCATGGAGGATGGCCTTCACATCCTGATGTACGAGCTGTAAAGGAAGAAAAACACAAAAAACCGTAAAAAAACTATGATTTAGGCCGGCGAGGGAAGCTCGCCGGTCTTGTTTTTTTGTCCGGAATGTTGTATACTTTATTTTTCAGGAATGTATGAAAGGAGGGGAAGAAGTATGGCTTCTGATCATTCTTACGATCTTACGCTGAACGATATTAATATAGACGATACACTGAAGCCGGAAATGGAAATAGAAAAGCCGGCTGACTTTACAGCGCCTGACGTACTTTTTGAGCGGCTGATCCGAGAGATCCAGTCCTATCACCCCTCTGAGGATTTCTCGCTGATCGAGAAGGCTTACCACATGGCCGGAGAGGCTCATGGGAACCAGTTAAGAAGATCAGGGGAACCGTACATCGTCCATCCTTTGAATGTGGCGCTGATATTGGCGGAACTGGAGCTGGATAAGGAATCCATCGTGGCAGGCCTTTTGCACGATGTATTGGAAGACACGGCCATGACTTATGAGCAGGTGGTCCAGGAATTCGGCAAAGAGATCGCGGAGCTGGTGGACGGTGTCACAAAGCTGACTAAGATCGACTGGGGCATGGATAAGGAGGATATCCAGGCGGAGAATCTCCGGAAGATGTTCATGGCCATGGCCCGGGATATCCGGGTGATCTTAGTGAAGCTGGCAGACCGGCTGCACAATATGCGGACGGCTCAGTTCTGGTCGCCGGAAACGCAGAAAGAAAAAGCCAGGGAGACTATGGAGATATTTTCCCCCATCGCTTCCCGGCTGGGAATTTCTGCCATTAAAGTGGAGCTGGATGACCGGTCACTGGCCATCCTGGAGCCGGAAGTTTTCGCGGATCTTTCCCGGAAACTGACATTGAACGCACCTCAGCGGGACAGCTTTATCAGTGATAAGAAGGATGAACTGCAGACAGCCCTGGAAAAAGCAGGGATCAAAAATGAGATCTTCGGCAGGGTGAAGCATCTGTTCAGCATTTACAAGAAGATGCTGCAGCAGAATAAAGCCTTTGAAGAGATCTATGATCTTTTTGCCATCCGTATCCTGGTGAATAATGTCATGGAGTGCTATGCTGTCTTAGGTGTGGTCCATGATATGTACACACCGCTTCCCGGCCGGTTTAAAGATTATATCGCCATGCCTAAGCAGAACATGTACCAGTCCCTGCACACCACCGTCATGGACCGGTCCGGTCTGCCGTTCGAGATCCAGATCCGGACCTTTGAGATGCACCGGACCGCGGAGTACGGTATCGCAGCCCACTGGAAATATAAGGAACAGGGATCGGTGGAGGCCGGAAAAGACGAGGAAGAGGCTAAACTGCAGTGGCTGAGATCCATCATGGACTGGCAGACTTCGGATTCCAGAGAGTTCGTGGACCTTCTGAAGGATGACTTCGATCTGTATTCGAATGCGGTCTACTGCTTCACGCCCCGCGGGGAAGTGAAATCATTGCCCGCCGGCTCCACGACCGTGGACTTTGCCTATGCCATCCATTCGGCTGTAGGCAACCGCATGGTAGGCGCGAAGGTAAACGGATCTTTAGTCCCGATCGAATACCAGCTGCAGAATGGTGACCGGGTAGAGATCATCACTTCCCAGAATTCCCGCGGACCCTCCCGGGACTGGCTGAAGATCGTCAAATCTTCCCAGGCAAAGAATAAGATCAATGCCTGGTTCAGGGCTCAGAATAAGGAGGAGAACACCCAGCGGGGCAAGGACGCTTTCTTAAACTACTGTAAGAGCCACGGCATCAACGCCCAGGAGCTTATGAAGCCGGAACTTGTGAAAGGGGTCCTGAAGAAATACCGGTATGTGGACTGGGATGCTTTGATGGCGTCTGTGGGACACGGCGGCATGAAAGAAGGCACCATCGTCAACTGGATGGTGGAAGCGGAAAAGAAGGATAAGGCCGGGAGCATGACGGATGAGGACATCCTGAAGGCTATCGAGGAGAACTCAAAGGGCCATGTCCGGACCTCGAAATATAACCGGGGCATCGTAGTGCAGGGCTTACATGATCTTTCTGTCCGTTTTTCCCGCTGCTGCAACCCGGTGCCAGGGGATGAGATCGTGGGCTATATCACCAGAGGCCGCGGCATCACCATCCACCGCACGGACTGCCAGAATATCATCAGCCTGCCGCCGGAAGAGAAAGTGCGCCTGATCTCCGCCGACTGGTCCGATGAACCGGATGCCGGGACATTGTACGGCTCATCCATCACCATTTTCTGCAATAACCGGATAGGTATGTTTGCGGAACTCACAAAGATCATGACAGAAGAGGGCATCGATATCCAGGCGGCCACATCCCGGGTGAATAAGCAGGGGACGGCCACCATCACCATGAGCTTTGAGATCCGTTCCATCGAAGAACTGAACCATCTTATAGGACGGCTGAGACAGGTAAACGGTGTTATCGATATCCAGAGAAGCACCGGCGGATGATTCTTTGCTGCTGACATGCTGTAAGTTTTTATTATACATTTTGGGAGCTTTTTATGAAGCTGATCATGAACGACCCTTTATTCGAGTACGATATCCGGGGTCTTTTAATGGCCTTCTATCCCTGGCAGGATTTTAATACAGATCCGGATGCCGAGGATGCGGAAGGCCTTTATATTACTTATGAGAACGAGAAAAGCTGTCTGATCCGTTTTGAAACGGCAGATCTTATAAAAGAGAGACGGGTGTTTCTGGATCCGGAGAGGACAGAAGCGAAAAACCAGGTAAAACGGGCTTTGTACCATATCCTGAGCGAAGCAAATCAGGATAAGATCCTGCCCTGGGGGTCATTGACCGGCATCCGGCCTGTAAAACTTCCCATGGCAGATATCCAGGAAGGAAAAAGCCGGGAAGAGGCTTTGCGGCATCTTAAGACAGACTACCTGGTCACAGAAGATAAGGCAGAACTGGCAGTTTCTATTGCTGAGAGAGAACTGAAACTTCTTAAGAAAGTCGATACAGAAAAAGGGTACAGCCTGTACATCGGCATCCCCTTCTGTCCCACCACCTGCCTGTACTGCAGCTTCACCTCTTACCCTCTGAAGAAGTATCAGGACCGGGTGGGAGAGTATTTGGATGCTTTAGAAAAGGAGCTTTTGTGGACGGCAGAGCAGTTTAAGGATAAGCGGCTGGATACCGTCTATTTCGGCGGCGGGACGCCCACGACGCTGGAAGCGGATGAACTAAGAAGGCTGTGTGGTTTTATCATGGAACATTTCGATGTTTCTCATCTTTTGGAGTGGACGGTGGAAGGCGGCCGGCCGGACAGTATTACGGAAGAAAAACTGAAGGCTTTGCGCGAATTCCCGGTGAGCCGGCTTTCCGTGAACCCCCAGACCATGCATCAGAAGACCCTGGATCTTATAGGCCGGCGCCACACCGTGGAAGATGTCAGGAAGGCTTATGAAATGGCCCGGAAGGCCGGCTTTTCCGTCATCAATATGGATCTCATCGTGGGGCTTCCGGGTGAAGATGAAAAGGATGTGGAAGCGACCATGGATGAGATCGTGAGGCTGCGTCCGGAAAATGTGACCATCCATTCCCTGGCCATTAAGCGGGCTGCCCGGCTGAATCTGGAGAAATCCATCTACCGGGATATGCGGATCCAAAATTCTGACGACGTCATGGAGATGTGCCGGAAAAAGCTTGAGGGCATCGGGCTGTATCCCTACTATCTGTACCGGCAGAAAAACATGGCCGGGAACCAGGAAAATGTGGGGTACGCGAAGGAAGGCACGGAAGGGATCTATAATATCCTGATCATGGAAGAAGTGGAATCCATCCTGGCCTGCGGCGCCGGGGCCACATCAAAGCGGGTGCGTCATGACAGCTCCTTGATCACGCGGGCGGAGAATGTGAAAAACGTGGATATTTACATGGAAAATATCGATCAGATGATCGAGCGGAAAAACAAGCTGTTTTTTGAGGACAGATGATCCTTCATAGCCCGGGTTCTAATAGCCTGGGCTTTTCTTATATTTTATCGATATTTCATAAGACAAAGATTTACCTTCGGCGTCATATTAGGTAGGAAAGGAGGAGAGCTTTATGGAAGATGAGAAGATCGTAGAGCTTTACTGGCAGCGAAATGAACAGGCGATCAGTGAGACGGAAAAGAAATACGGACTGTGGCTTCTGAAGATTGCCGAAAACATCCTGAAGGATACCGAAGACAGCCGGGAAGTAATCAACGATACTTACTTTAAAGCCTGGTGCACCATGCCGGATAAGCGCCCTGTTCACCTGGGGGCCTACCTGTCCGGGATCGCCAGATCCGGAGCCATCGATATCTGGCGGAGCCGGCACAGAAAGAAACGGAGCCCAGATACCTATCTGGTGTCTCTGGAAGAACTGGAAGAATGCATTCCGGATAAGACTGATACAGAAGAGATCGTGGAAGGGAAGCTTCTGGAGGATGCCATCGATCGGTTTCTTCGCACGCTGTCTAAGGAGGCCAGGACCGCTTTTCTCTGCCGGTATTATTACACGGATTCGCTGAAGGAGATAGCCGGATATCTGGGGACTAACGAACGGCGGGTCCGAAATCTTTTGTATACGGTGAGGAAAAAGCTGAAGGAATATCTGAAAAAGGAGGGCTTTGTGTTATGAAGGCGGAAAAAATAAGCAATGCATTAAATAAAATCGGTGAAGATCTTTTGACAGAGGCAAATGAGTTAAGGGCCGGAAAAAAACGGTGGAATATCCGCCCCTTTATTATGCTGGCCGCGGCAGCGGCCGTTATCCTGGCCGGTATTTTCATTCTGCCCGGGATCCTGAAGCCTGATGAGGAAACGGGACTCGCGGGCAGCAGCAGTTATGAAGAGACACTTTCGGAAAGCGATCCTGAAACAGTGTCATCATCCCTCCGGGAAGAAACGGAAGAATCAATAGAAACAAAAGAAACGAAAGAACCCCGGGCCGTGAGAACCAAAACGGAGCTTTCCGAAAGCTATTATGCTCTGGTGGATCAGTTCTTTCAGCATGAGGACGAACTGCTGATCAAACGCTTCCCGTTAAGAGAGGGCGAAAACAGCGTTAAGTTTTTAACGACAGAAGACCTTTTGAATCTGACCTTTTACCTGAACTGTCTTTCCCGGATAGAAACGGAGAGCTTGGTCTTTTATGAGGCATCCGCAGAAGAGGTAGAGCCTGATAACATGGCGCTGGTTCTGACCTATGAAGGAAGTCCGGGACAGCTCATCATGTATGAAAAGTCGGATCTCCTTCAGGTCAGGACAGAAGAAGAGGACCGGTATTATTATGTGTATGACCCATATAAGTCTGAGCCCGGGGCTTTGCCTGTTTACGGTTT
>CACZSO010000026.1 GCA_902783795.1 uncultured Eubacteriales bacterium | reverse complement strand
TCTGTCCGAAGTCCAGGACATGTCATAGTGGTGGATACTCACCGTGTTTTCCGTAATACTCGTTTTTCCGGTGTGGTAAGACATGGGACAAAAATAGTCCGAAGGGAAAATATGAATGTCTTCAAAAACCTGCTTGCGATTATTGCATATCAGCCCATGTTTCTTAAGAGCCTGCGTCTGGATTTTCGGACATGAAGCAATCGACTGATGCAGACTGCTGTTATCAAATATCAGCCCGTCATAGGTATCCAGAATATCCTTCAGCACCGGATGCCCGGCCTCCGAACCGAAACCCAGTCCGAACGCCACAAAGGACTCTGATTCAAAGCCCGCAAAAAAACGGTATTCCAAAAAAGGGTCAAGGTTTTTTATCAGTTCAACATCTGTATCGAGATAGACTCCTCCATGGTGATAGAGGATATCGATTCTGGCGTAATCCGATACAAAGGCCCACTTTTTCGCCTTCCAGGCGTCCCTCATAAAACTGTGCTTATTCACATCATAGTTTGTTTCGTTCCACTCTATGATCTCATAATCCGGGCAGTATTTCCTCCAGCTGGCAATACATCTTAGTATGAGTTCATTTTTGGCACCGCCCCCGAACCAGCAGTAATGGATCACCTTTGGCAGCATCCTTTATCCCCCTTCCATACTTTCCCTGATCCCGATGCCAAGAGCCGCCGCATAAAAAAGCACAAACGGGAAATATGTGAGAATCGTCTCTTCGAGCCCTATTAAAAAAACAAGGAGTATTACTTCATAGCATTTAAACTGAATATCAGAAATAAGCCCTGTACCTGCATACATGCGATAGACAGACCATAGGATAAACCCGATGAAAATGATAAAGATCAGAGTTCCAAATTGAGCAAAAAGCTGCAGATAGGCATTATGAAGATTGAATCTTCCACTGGCATAAATCGTTGTATTGTAGCCCAGTCCCCAGATATACGCGCTTTTATGCCCTTTCAGATACTCCCAGAGGTTAAGCCAGATAAACTGCCTGCCGGTAAGAAGGCTCTTCCCGTTTAATTCCATGTCATAGGTAAGAATTCCCTGCAGGTATAAATTTACATAGATAACGGGAAAAAGGATCCCGGAAAGTACAGCGCCGAAAAGAACAAATTCGGCAAACTCTCTGCATCTCATGATCAGCCGCTTAAACAGCAGTTCCACAGCCATCACCGCGAGATAGGCGGCAAGAACTCCTCTGCTTCTCGTACGGTAGATCACGCCGAGACTCAAGCCATACACAAGAATCATCCAGACCTTCGAATAACTGTTCTTTACAAGAAACATTCCGACATAAAGGCTGGCCATCGCGGTCAGTGCTGCCGTTGTATTGGGATTGATCGTCCCTGCACGCACCATTATCAACATATTATTGAAAAAATAGCTGCTATATCGGGAGGACTGGATAAAGGCATAAGCCCACCCGGCAGCCATGATTAACCCGACAATATCCAGGTAAAAGGGTGACATCGGCAGATTACTGAGTATAAAAATGATAACAAGCGGCCACAGGTAAAATGAGAGCACTCCCACCCCCGACTGATTGATCAGTATGACAAGAATACTGATCCCCATAAAGAGCGAAAATCCAATGATCATCTTTACATCAAGCTCTATCGTTGCACCGCTGACCACAATGATACATACAGCCAGCAGCATACAGATCATGGTAAACCGGCTGCTCAGTATCCTGTATATAGAATATGAGCTCGAACAACCCACATTAATAATAACGGCAACATAAAACAGAATCTCTGATAAAGAAATCTCGCTGTTCTTAAGTCTCAGATTTTTTTCAGAAGTCTTTAGATAACTGCTGTTCTTCATCCTACCATTATTCATCTCATATTTAAAAATCTGTCGACCTGAGGGGTCAATTCAGTGACCGGTACACAGGTCGAAAAAAATGCTCTCATCCGTCATCTTCGCCATAGAAGAATTCTTTCATTTTTATACTGTTTTGTTGAGCATCAACCAGATGACCCAATGCGCCGGCAACCATATCATACGGTTCGCGGGCTTCCACAGGGAAGACCTCATATTCCAATTGATCCATGATATCAGCTCCCTGCCGGGATGCCAGATAGGACGTGCGCGCAAACGCCAGCGTGATGCTGATGATCTCCTCCTCCGGCAGATTATTGTATGACATATCAAAAATGGGGCTGACCTCCCGCATCAGAAATTCCAGATCGCTTGCCGACACATCATCCAGGTTGATCGTACGCCTGAAAAAGCCCGCATCCGGTTCCCCGCTCTCATTGGTATAAAATGTTACTTCTTCCTTCAGCGTCTCGCTGATGCTCCTGAACAGACTGGCAATAACCTTTACCTCTCTCTGGCAGCAGTTATATACCGAATCATACTGGAGCCAGCCAAAACCAACGGCCTGAAGTCCGTTCAGATGCGTATCCGGGCCGAAATCACTCAGATAGTATTCCTCTGCCAGCAAGTCAAGGGCAAACTGTTCAAGGATATTTGTATCCTCCATCGCCTGAACGCTTTCCTTTTTGGAGGCAACCATAGCGTTCAGGGCATTTCTTTCCGCGCGGGAAACATCGACCGTCACCCCGCCATA
>CACZSO010000025.1 GCA_902783795.1 uncultured Eubacteriales bacterium | reverse complement strand
GCAAACCAGTCCTTCATGCATTCTTTTGTGATGGCTTTGATCATCAGCGCTTTGTTCAGCGCGGCGGGACTGGTCTTTACCAGACCTCTGATCCGCCTGATGGGCGGCAGTGACTACTTTTTGGACCAGGCATCAGATTATCTGTTTTATTACAGTCTGTTCATGATCCCTTGCGGCATTTATTATGCTTTGAACGGGTTTGTCAGGACCGATGGAGATCCGGTGCTGGTGAGTGCCAGTGTGATCTCTTCCTCCCTCATCAACATCGTCCTGGACTGGCTGCTTATCTTTCCGCTGAAAATGGGACTGAAAGGTGCAGCACTGGCTACAGGCATAGCCCAGTCCATCGGCCTGATCATCGTGCTGATCCATTTCTTTAGAAAGAAGGGGATCCTGAAGGTAAGACCGGTGAAAACGGACTGGGGACTCACAGGTAAGATCATGATCCGGGGCCTTCCGGAATGCGTAGCCCAGGTAGGGGTGCCGCTGTCAACCATCCTGATGAACTACGGTCTGACCCGCTGGATCTCTGAAACAGCGGTCAATGCTTTTTCGATCCTGGCATATACCGCTTCTTTTGCGGTCTCCATCTTTATGGGTACCGCTGAAGGTATCCAGCCCTTGTTCGGATTCTCTTATGGAGCAAAGGATGAGGATGGCCTGAAATATTATTTAAAGGCCGGTTTGTGGATCAGCATCATCGGTTCGACCCTGATCACGGCAGCGGTGATCTTATTAAGGTCTCCTATCTGCATCCTATTTGGGGCAGACGCGGAAACCTCCCGGATGACCATAAAGGCCATGCCGCTGTATGCGTGGGGCTTCATCATTGAAGCAGTCAATGTGATCATTTCCGGCTATCTGTATTCCACGACAAAGACAAAGCAGGCTTTGATCGCGAATATATTAAGGTCCCTGGTGATGAATACAGTGGTCATCGTGCTGCTTCCTTATCTTTTCGGACCTCAGAGCCTTTGGATCACATTTGGTGTGTATGAAGTTTTTGTCATGATCGCTTCCTTTATCCTGCTTAGGCAGGCAGATAAAAACGGAGCCATCAAAGGTGACAATGAATAAGAGTTGTGATTGCAAAATGCAGGGGTTTATGTTATGCTAGACCCAGTGATTTTTTGGAGGAAATGTAATGGGTAAAAATAAAATCAAAGGTGGGATCACCTTAGTCATCGGACTTGTATTGATCATCGCTGCATTGGTCCTGCTGCTTGTGGCTAAAGAGTATGACTGGATCGCCGGCGGCCTGATAGGCATCGGCGCGACAGATATAGTCTTTGGTATCCTCATGCTGTTCCAGCCTACCCCGGAAGACATCATCAGAAAGTATAAAGAAGCAGCAGAAGAAGCATCAAAGAACGAAGATAAAGAAACGGTACAGTTCGTACCTCCGGAAACCATGCCTTCTCAGGATAAGCCTGAGATGAGTTTTGATCCTAATACCGGAGAACCTATCCAGTAAATAAATAGACTCCTGGCTATACAGCAGGAGTCTGTTTTTATATGTACAGGCTTGTGTAATGATGATATGCAAAGATGGATACAGGCCGTACAGAGAGCGGGGAGATCACATTCCTCCTGCTCAAACATAAAACGATTATCGGAGGATAATGATGAAGTACGAAAAGCTGTTTACCCCGGTAAAGATCGGGAATGTAGAGCTTAAGAACCGGTATGCCATGGCTCCCATGGGACCTTTAGGCCTGGCGGATTCGGAAGGCGGCTGGAACCAGCGCGGCATCGATTACTACACAGAAAGAGCAAAGGGCGGAACGGCTCTTATCATCACCGGTGTTACTTTCTCTGACTGTGAGGTCGAGACCCAGTCCATGCCCAACTGTCCGAACTCCACTTATAATCCGGTGCATTTTGTCAGGACATCCAGGGAAATGACAGAGCGTGTCCATGCTTATGGTGCTAAGATCTTTCTGCAGATGTCCGGCGGTTTTGGCCGTGTGACCATCCCCACGAACCTGGGCGAGTTCCCACCGGTCTCTGCCTCAGCCATACCTCACCGCTGGCTGGATAAGCTTTGCCGGCCGCTGACAGTGGATGAGATCCACAGTATCGTCAAATCTTTCGGCGATGGCGCTTATAACGCAAAACGGGCTGGTTTCGACGGCGTACAGATCCATGCGGTCCATGAAGGTTACCTCATTGACCAGTTCGCCATTTCCTTCTTCAATCACAGAGAAGATGAGTATGGCGGACCTTTGGAGAACCGGCTTCGTTTCGCGAGAGAGATCGTGGAAGAGATCAAGAGAAGATGCGGCAGTGATTTCCCGGTGACGTTAAGGTTCAGTCTGAAGTCCATGATCAAGGATTTCCGCGAAGGGGCTTTGCCCGGAGAAGAATTCGAGGAGAAAGGCCGTGACATCGAAGAAGGCCTGGAAGCCGCAAAATTACTGGAATCTTACGGCTATGACGCTTTAGATACGGATGTGGGATCCTACGATTCCTGGTGGTGGTCGCATCCGCCAATGTACCAGCAGAAGGGTCTGTACCGCGAATACGGACACCTGGTAAAACAGGTGGTGAAGATCCCGGTCATGCTGGCCGGACGTATGGATGACCCGGATATGGCATTGGAAGCCCTGGAGAATGGG
>CACZSO010000024.1 GCA_902783795.1 uncultured Eubacteriales bacterium | reverse complement strand
GAATCCAGCACACTTTTCGCCCGGGAATTGCCCAGGACCACCACATCGGAAAACAGCTGGCGTATCAGAGGTACCGCTTCATCCCCCACCGTCACGATCTTTCCCCGCTGCATCTGTCCCTGGGGTGTGCCGCCGGAGGCGATGGATTCAGCCACGGAGGAAATAACGGCAGCATAGGAGGCTGCTGCCTCTTCTTCCGCCCTTATAGAAGCTTCTACAGACAAGGATTCCTGGATGGAAGCCTCTTCAATGGATAAGGATTCCTGACGGGAAGACTCCTCTATGGATAAAGACTCCTGACGGGAAGCTTCCTCTGATTCCAGGGCTGCCATGGATTCCTTCACCGATTCCTCTATGGACCGGGATTCTTCCTCAGAAATAGATTCATAAATAGAAACAGATTCCTGGATGGAGGATTCGATCCTTGACTCATCCAGAGACCGGATAATGGCCGCCCTTTGCCCGGCATCCGCTGATGCTTCCGCATTCATCCATGCCAGCAGCGTCTCATCCACACTCTCCTGCTGTATATTCGAAGCGCAGGACAGCACAAAACACAGCAGCGCTGTCAAAAGCGCTGCTGCGGTCTTAAATAACCTTTTTTTACTTAGTCCAGACAACAGTTTCATCAAATAAATACACCTTAGACCATATACTGTCCTCGGTTCCGAACAGTTCAAATTCGATCTTTTCTACTTCCTCAATACCCTTCTCTTTCAGGTTATCGTTACTGAGCCAGAGATTACAGTAGTAACAGGCTCCTGAATATACCATATCACCGGAATAGTTAGGGATCTCAGTGTCATTGACGATGATCTTATCTGCCCTTACGCCAAACGCCTTATCCGTTTTATTATGGACATAAAGGTCAATGTTGTAATCTCCGTAGCCATTATCTTTCACTGACAGCAAGATGACCTCAGCCACATCATTGTCAACGATCACCTGCTCATTTTCGCCGGTTTTACGTTCGGGATACACGACATCTTCCTTCGAAAGGCCGGTAGGATAGAGGATGACCGGCTGATCAAATAAAACATTCTCCCAGTTGTTTTCATCCCTGACTTTCAGTTTGAAAGAGATCTCATCGATAGCTCTGATCCCGCTATACTCAAGATCCCAGGAAGAGAATTCAAGTTTAGAATCAACAGATTTCCCCGCTTCCAGTTTTTCATCAAACCAGGTGTTTATCTGGTACCCATTGATGATCACTTCTTCGATCTCGAATTCTAATGACTTATCTGTGGTCTTATTCTCTAAAGCTATCCCAAATCTGATTCCGTCATTATACTCGGTCCGGCCACATCCGGTGATCACCGCAGAAAAATCCTCATCCTCCGCCAGCACTTCATCTTTCAGGATATACTTGACATTTTTATCCAGGCCGTCTTCATCATCTTCTTCGGAGCCGTTTGACATGATCGCAAACAGGACTGCCATCAAAGACATCGACGCTTCTTCAGTTGACACCTCTTCGGCTTCCAGGCCGGAACCGGGCAATGTAACTTTTTCAGCCGTATAGAAGGAGACATCCACCAGTCCCTCTTCTTCAGCTTCTCCATAGAAGCGTGTGATCTGGCTGTCTTTATTAAACAGCATGTAGATGTCCTGGTCTTCTTCCTTATCCGTCTGCCTTACACGGACCAGGTCTTCACCGTCTTCCTGACCCATGTACTCTATTTCAAACTGATCATCCGGCTCGAAGGAAAAATCCGGTTTTTCCAAGGGGCTGTCAACGTCCTCGGCACCCTCCGGCAGCAGATACAAATGTTCTTCTCTGCTGTCATCCTGTTCCAAAAGGACATACATCATAGTCTTTCCGCCTACACTGCCTATGCTGAAGCCCATTTCGGGTTCCACCGAAAACATGCCTGCCAAAAAGTCATCCCCGGCTTTTTCATAGACGGTAGATATGGACTTCCCTTCTGCTTCTGAGGTCATTTTCAGTGATTCCCCGGCAAAAGCGATCTTATCCGGTGTTTTAAACAGTCCTTCATAGAAAGCCTGTTTATCCACAGGCGCCTCTGTCGTCGTGGTGGGCGCTTCCGTCGTTGTGGGAGCCTCCGTGGTGGTGGGTGCCTCTGTCGAAGGAGCCTCGGTGGTATCAGCAGCTTCTTCTTTAGACACTGTTGCATCCTGGTTTTCAGAAGCAGTTACTGAAGAGGATGCTGCAGCCGGTGCCGAAGAATTACCGCAGGCTGCCATACTGAAGATCAAGGATACTGTAAGAAGTAAAGCAATAATCTTTTTCATGTTGATCTCCGCTTAACAGATCAGATCTGTCTCTTTGATCCGGCAAAAGCATCAGTCCGGAATTCACCGATGTAATCCAGGAATCTTTCGATCTCGATATTCCAGAAGCGCCACTCATGGCCATATTCAGGAAGCTCTTCCCAGGTCACATCCACACCTGCATTGATCAGTTTGTCACGGAAAGCTTTATTGATCTCATACAGGAAATCTTTTGCTCCGCAGGCGATGAATACCTTCGGGAAATCTTTCTTTGCTGCGATCAGCCTGTCCGCCAATGTGTTCGGATCATAGTCAGGATCGATGCCGGTATCGGCACCGCCGGACAGAGACGCCGGGTTCAGTTCGACTGCGGCCGACAAAGCGCCCAGGGCCCGGTATTTCTCCGGATTCGACAGTGCATGCACCAATGTACCGAAGCCGCCCATAGACAAACCGGCGATATAAGTATCTTCCGGTCTTCTGGAAATGGGGAACATGCCGCAGACGAAATCAGGAAGTTCTTCTTCGATGAAATCATAGAACCGATCCCCTGCTACATTCACATAGGATTTATTCTCTGCGGAGATCATGACCACAGCGATGTTTCTCTCTTCCGCGAAAAGTTCCACATTTGTGTAGCCGGTCCACTGCGCATGGTTATTGCCCATGCCATGGAACAGGTACAGCACCGGATAGAGGTCTTTCTTTGTGTGTCTTGCCTTCTCACCGCTGTCAGGAATTTCAAACGTACCGTCATCATTCATCTTGATGTTCGCATTAGCAGTCAGCCCCATCGCTTCCGGAATAGTAACGGAGGGAACTACCACCGTGATATCCACGGTACGCTGAAATGTGTAGGATATGAAATTACAGGTAAATTTTGCCATAATAATCCTCCTTTTTATTTAGTTATATCAGTACGATATTTCATTTGTTATGATAACATCATTCTCAGGATTCCGCAAGAAGTTGTTCAGGGTTTTCACACCTTTACGGCCGTATCATGACCAGCTTGCAGATCTTGTTTCCCAGGGTCGCGAAACGGTCCTCATACTCTGTCATGATATTGTCCGCTGCATAAGGAGAACGATGAAGATCCCGGGTCACCATTTTGATCTCCCACCCGCAGGCCTCTGCTTCTTCCAGAGAAAAATCAAAAAGACCGATGTTATCCGTCTTAAATTCTATAACTGCTTCCGGCTTCAGGATCTTTTCATAGCGCCAAAGATATTCCCGGCTGGTGAGGCGCCGTTTATGATGGCGGTCCTTTGGCCAGGGATCGCTGAAATTAAGGAAAAGGCCGTCCAGCTCTTCTTCCGCGAAAATATCCAGGATATGCTCCGCATCAAACCTCATGAACTTAAGGTTTCCCGGCGCCGGATCCATCTCTTCTGTCTTCTGGACCGCCCTGAGAAGCACCGAGGACATCTTTTCGATGCCCAGGAAATTCTGTTCAGGGTGCCTCGCCGCCATTTCTGTCAGGAACATACCTTTACCGCAGCCGATCTCTACGAATAAAGGTCCTTCAGAGGCAAACACCTCTTTTTTCCACCGTCCCTGATGGCCATCCGGTTCATGGACCACAAAGGCACTGTTATCGATCCGGTCATCCGCCCCGGGAATATTACGAAGTCTCATATGCACGTTCCTGTCCTTTTCTGAATATATGGGTATGAAGCAGGACACCTCATCCGCCCCTCCCCCTCAAAAGGAAGGCGGTTACAAGGCTTCCCCTTGAGGGGAAGCTGTCATGCGCAGCATGACTGATGAGGTGTCCCTCCATCCCTCTTTGCTCTTCTTTATGATATTTTTTCAAAAACCTCTTGACTTTTCTTTTGTCTGTCTATATAATATCGTTTGTCGCCTGAAGGGCGTATGCACCACTAGCTCAGTTGGTAGAGCACCTGACTCTTAATCAGGGTGTCCAGGGTTCGAGCCCCTGGTGGTGCACTTTTTTTATGAAAAGCCGGTCAGAAAACTGACCGGCTTCTTTTTATGCAGCCCGTCCTAAAGACAGGCTGCTTTCATTTTCCGCCGCATAAGATCAGGAGATCTCACTGCCGGAGGGCGCATCTTTTTCCGGAGTCATCAGGATGATCTTTCCGTCCGCGTCTTCGGTGCAGAGGATCATGCCCTCGGACTTCACGCCGGCCAATGTCGCGGGCTTTAAGTTCACGACGACCATGACTTTCTTTCCGACCATCTCTTCCGGTTCATAAGAAGCATGGATGCCGGAAACGATCTGTTTTACTTCCGGTCCGATCTTCACTTGAGAGACCAGCAGTTTCTTTGATTTCGGCACAGCCTCGCATTGGATCACTTCACCGATCCTGAACTCGCACTGATCAAACACATCGTACTCGATCTCCGGCTTATGAGTCAGCGCCGGTTCTTCAGCTTTCTCTTCTTCCGCTTCTGCCTCGCCGCCGGCTTCCTTCAGAGCTTCCTGACGCTGGGCTTCCTGGATCACTTCCACTTTCGCCATGATCTCTTTCTCATCCAGACGGCCGAACAGGATCTCCGGCTTTTCTGTGACCTTAGTCCCGTCCGCTACCAGGACGCCAAAGCCTGTGAGAGCCTCGAAGTCCTTCAGCTCACTATTGAACTGGGCTGCGATCTTTTCTGCGGTTTCAGGCATAAAGGGTTTCAGCAGTGACGCGCCGGTCATAATAGCTTCTGAAAGGTTATAGAGCACAGTCGCCAGCCGGTCCTGCTTCTCCGGGTCTTTCGCCAAAGCCCAGGGCAAAGTCTCGTCAATGTATTTGTTACAGCGCTTGAAGAGATTGAAGATCTCTGTGATGGCATCGGCAACATGCAAAGTGTCCATGGCCTTCTGCGTCTTTTCCACTGCGCCGTAAGCCGTATCCTTCAGCTCCTGGTCCACATCTTCCGCAGCCCCTTTATCCTCCACGATACCGCCAAAATACTTATTGGTCATGGAAAGGGTCCGGTTCACCAGGTTGCCCAAAGTGTTCGCCAGGTCAGAGTTAAAACGCTCCACCACCAGTTCCCAGGTAATATTGCCGTCACTCTCGAAGGGAGTCTCATGCAGCACAAAATAACGCACCGCATCCACGCCGAACAAGGAAGCCATATCGTCCGCATAGATCACATTACCGCGGGATTTGGACATCTTTTCGCCTCCCTGGATCAGCCAGGGATGGCCGAAGACCTGCTTTGGAAGCTCCACACCTAAAGCCATCAGCATGCAGGGCCAGTAGATGGTGTGGAAACGCAGGATATCCTTACCGATGAGATGAACATCCGCAGGCCAGTATTTTTTAAACAGCTCATCTGCTTCCTCATCCAGCTTATAGCCCAGGCCGGTGATATAGTTGGAAAGTGCGTCGATCCAGACATAGACCACATGCTTCGGGTCAAAGTCCACCGGGATGCCCCACTTAAAGGAAGTCCTTGATACGCACAGATCCTGTACACCGGGAAGCAGGAAATTATTCAGCATCTCCTTCTTTCTGGATTCGGGCTGGATAAACTCCGGATGCTCTTCAATGTGTTTGATCAAGCGGTCAGTGTAGTTCGAAAGCTTGAAAAAGTAAGCTTCTTCATTGGCTTTTACCAGAGGCCGCCCGCATTCGGGGCAGAGTCCGTCCGGTGCCTGGGAAGGCGTAAAGAAGGACTCGTCCGGCACACAATACAGGCCTTCATAATTGCTCTTGTAAATGTCGCCCTGGTCGTACAGCTTTTTGAAGATCTTCTGGACCACTTTCATGTGGTCTTCATCAGTGGTACGGATGAATCTGTCATAAGACGTGTTCATCAGGTCCCAGATCCGTTTGATCTCGCCGGCTACCTCATCCACAAAAACCTGGGGTTCAACACCTGCGGCATTAGCCTTTTCTTCGATCTTGATGCCATGCTCATCTGTCCCGGTCTGGAAGCGGACATCGTATCCCTGCATCTTCTTAAAACGGGCGATGGCGTCCGCCAGGATGATCTCATAGGTATTTCCGATGTGCGGCTTGCCCGACGTATAAGCAATGGCCGTCGTAATGTAATAGGGTTTCTTTTCCATAGATTTTCTCTTTTCTGATAAATATGATGAAACGCTTATTTCCTAAGCGGTATAACCGTTTTTACAGCAAAACTGCGCCGTCACCGATGTCCACGGTGTAGAAAGAGGTTTCGTAGCCGATCTTTTTACGGTAGGCATCACCTACCTGCTGAATAAAGCTTTCCACCGCTTCTTCCTTCACCAGCGATACATTGCAGCCGCCGAAACCGGCGCCGGTCATCCGGGAACCCAGGCAGCCTTCTGCTTTCCAGGCTTCTTCCGTCAATGTATCCAGCTCGATGCCGGTGACTTCGTAGTCGTCTCTTAAGGAGATATGGGATTCATCCATCAGGCGGCCAAAGGCCGTGATATCATCCTCCTTTAAGGCTTTCACCGCCTGTTTCACACGCTCATTTTCCGTGATCACATGACGGGCCCGTTTTTTAAGCACCGGGTCCTTAAGAAGGACCTCCAGCTCTTCATAATCTTTAAGGGAAAGGTCGCACAACGTCCGGATATCGGCCCCGTTCTGCAGCTCAGAAAGGGCTGTCTCACATTCCTGCCTGCGCTCATTATACTTAGAGTCTTTCAGTCCCCTTTTCTTATTCGTGCAGCCGATCACCAGCTTTATACCCTGAAGCACCGCAGGTACATAGGTATAATTCAAAGTAGCTGTATCTAAAAGGACCGCGCAGTCCTTCTTTCCCATGGCGATGATGAACTGGTCCATGATACCGCAGTTCACCTTATTAAAGTTATTTTCCGCATACTGTGAAAACAGGGCAATGTCCTGCATGGACACCGGATGATCAAACAACGTCTTCAGAAGCAGGCCCATGCCCACTTCCACGGAAGCTGAAGATGACAGGCCGGAGGCATAAGGAATATTGCCGGAAAGCCAGATCTCCATACCGCAGTCCACGGGAAATCCTTTTTTGATAAAAGTCCAGATGATGCCCAGGAGATAGTTCGTAAAGCCCTTATCCGGATCATTTTCCAGCTGGTCCAGGAACCGTTCCACGATGCCCTCTTCAGCGAAATTAGCGGAATAACATAAAATCTTATGATCCGCCCGCTTCCTTCCCGCGAACCAGGTCCCCATGGTCAGGGCGCAGGGAAATACACTGCCCCCGTTATAATCAATGTGCTCTCCTATCAGGTTCACACGTCCCGGTGAAAAAAGCGTTACAGGTTCACTGCCCTCCCCAAAGATCTTGAAAAAAGCCTGTACCAGTGCTTCTTTTGTCATAATAACAGCCCCCTCAGCTCTTTAAATTCATGAATGATCACATCCGCGTTTGAAAGATCCTGTTCGCCGGAATCCGGGTTCTGGATGCCGATGCAGTACATGCCGGCCCTTTTTGCCGCCAATGTCCCGTTATAGGAATCTTCGATCACGATACATTCTTCCGGTCCAGCGCCTACTTCTGCGGCGCAGGAAAGAAATGTGTCCGGCGCGGGTTTCGGATTCGGCACGGATTCTCCGGTAAACAGACAGTCAAACTGGTCTTCGATCTTCAGGGCTTCCATATTCTTCAGGATCTCCGGCATAGGAGAAGAAGACGCCACTGCCATCCGGTACCCGGCTTTCTTAAGCTCCGGCAGGAGCGTATCGACTCCGGCTACTTCCTGTACACCTTCCGCTTCCAGGATCTCTGATAGATACACTTTATACTGGGCCAGCAGTTCGTCCTGGTGTTCCACAGGACGTCCTATGTAGTCTTCCACCATTTCAAACATATGCGGCAGAACAGACCCGATGCAGTATTTATAAGGATCCCAGGGCATCTGAAACCCCAGAGAAGCAAACACCTTATTCCAGGCTTCGTAATGCTGGGGCTCGGAATTTACCAGGACCCCGTCCATATCAAATAATATCGTGGTTTTTCCTTTGATCACAAGCAATTTCCTCTAAAAATGTCAGGCAAATAATGTCTCTGCGAATTTAACCATATAGTCGAAATCCTTCACACCCGCTGTTTCATAAGCTGAATGCATGGACAGCTGGGCCAGGCCGATATCTGCGGAACTGAAGGGTACCTGGCGAAGAGAAATATTGCCTAAAGTAGAGCCGCCCCGGATATCAGAACGGTTAAAATAGATCTGGTAAGGAACATCGGCAGTCCTGCAGATATCCTTTACGATGGCGGCAGAGACTCCGTCCGTGGTATAAGCCTGGGAGGCTGCATATTTCAGCAGTACACCGCCATTGAGTACCGGACGGTTGGTAGGATCCGCCTTTTCCGGATGGTTGGGATGAACGGCATGGCCATTATCCGCTGAGGCCAGGAAGGATCCTGAAATATACCGCATCAGATCCGTTTCTGTTTTTCCTAAGCCCTCCATCATCCGGCGGAGGGTATCTGACAGGAAGGTAGAAGCCGCGCCCTGACGGGTGCCGGATCCCACTTCCTCATTGTCAAAAACAGCCAGCACACAGATGTGCTCCTGCTTTTCTGCGTTTAAGAATCCCTTCGCTCCTGCAAAAGCACATTCCAGATCATCGATCCTGGGAGCGGAGAAGTATTCCTGCTCCAGGCCCCAGATACGAGGCTCTTCGCGGGCTGTCAGGTATAGATCATATCCCAGGATATCCTCTTCCTGCACGTTTGCGTTTTCAGCAATACGCTTCATGAAACTGCCCTTTGCCGAAGCATTGCCATACAGGGGCAGCATATCCGTCTGCACATTATATTTAAAGCCACTGTTGATCTCCGGGTTCATATGGACAGCCACATTCGGGATCAGAAGGATATCATCATCCAGATCTACTAAACGGGAGGCGAAACCATTGCCCCGCTTCACGATCACGCGGCCGGCCACAGACAGGGGCCTGTCCATCCATGTGGATAGGATCAT
>CACZSO010000023.1 GCA_902783795.1 uncultured Eubacteriales bacterium | reverse complement strand
TATGAGCTGTTTTATGAATCCGACAATTTACATTGTGTGCAGAAGTCACATGTATCAATTGATTTGGATGAAATATTATGGTAAAATTGAATAAATAATCTTTCGCTTCTCTTCTATTTATAATATTAAGAATCATATCAAGCGCAACAGACGTTAATTTCCGACAACATTAAATGAATGACAGTTTTTTGACTCATCATAATACCTTGAACAATCATATGGCAAACTCAAAACAGAATGACAGGAGGTAATTCAAGTGGCTATAGCTGAAGAACAAGATTTCTATGTAGGTGAAGCAAGCAGGCTGCGTGTAGCGCTGTCAGAAGAAAAACTGCAGCAACTGGCAAACTCTGCCGGCGCATACGACAGTGAAACCTATATCGTCCAGTATCTGAATGAGGAAAGAAGACCGTATATAATAAGAATTGCGGGTGATAAGACCGTAGCGCGGAGGGTTTTCCATGAGGCCATTTTAAGTGAAATGTCCTTCATGACAATTCCGTTCGGTTTCTATGCAGCGACTGCAGGTGTGCGGAATGTATCGGATCTTGCGCGTGTGAGTTACAGTAAGCTGTGCGCCGTTCTTAATATCCTCGAGAAATCCGTGAGGCTTCCGAAAGATATTTATTTTGAAAAACCGACTAACGAGGAGATTTTGAATATCCTTAATCAGGCAGGACAGGTAATTGCGGCGACAACCAGCCATTATACCCTCATTGCAGAAAACGATCCAGAGCCGACTTATCTGTTTGATGACAGCGGAAGTGTTAAAACAGACACTGAAATCCTGAGGGAAGGTCTGCTGTTTCTCCAGAATATTGAGCTGAGACTCCCACTGCCGCGTACAATCAGCGGTACCGTGTACATGAAGAATCTCGGGGAGCCGGATGAAAAAGCCGTTCCTATGCCGGGCTACAGTGTGCAGCTCGTCGGTATTTCGAGCCCTGCGCAGGACAAGGTGGAGGATGATGAGGATCTGATCGGTTACACCGACAGTGACGGCAAGTTCATAATTGTCATGCCGGACCGCTACAATCTGATGGAGACAGTGAAGGTCATCATTTCCGAAAAGCAGAGTTATGGGGTCGTTCAGAGCCGTACTGTTGCTGACACGGTTCCGCATATGACTTTTATCCGCCGCGCTTCCGAGATTCTGGATAGTGAATATGTCACAATAAAAATCCCGAAAAAGGACGGAACGGTGGAAATCAGGCACGAAAGAGCGTCTGCTTTGCTTGACACCTATACCAAAGTTGACAGGATGGTCAGGGAAAACCTGCGTTTTGAAACATCCATTCGCTACAAAATTACGATAGAGCAGCGCAAGGCTAAGAGGGCGCAGGAAATCCGCCGGAAGAAGTATGCCCTTTATTTCAGATATAAGCTGATGAAGGAACGGCTCAACAGGGGGATTTTTGAGCTGGACAAGGAGGCGGAGGAGCTCTATGACCAGGAGCGGGTAGTTATAGACCAGTTGATTGACGCGATAAGGCCCAGAATCGAAGAAAAGCTTGTTCAGATCCTTAACCGGATTGCGGCTATCAAGATCGAGATTGAAGGTGATTCTGAAGGTAGAGACGCAAACAAGACCGGAAGCAGAGAGCTGAAAAATGAACTGAAAAAGAAGGAAAAGGAAAAGACTCAGACAGAGAACGACAAAAAGAGAATTGACAGCACAGATATACGCGCAGAACTGGAGCATCCGAATGCTTCGCAGCCGTTGATGTCCTATATTAAGGACACCGATGAAGAAATGTACGGGAGAGATGAATACACTAGGCTGGAGAACCTGCTTGCTGATATTGCCGCCAATAAGAAGATTCTGGAAGCGGACATAGCTGAGATAGAACTTGAAATGGGCAACCTGGAGCAGCCTTACAAGCCTGACGGTTTCATGGATTTGGAGAAAGCTGAAGCTAAAAAAGTTTATCATGACTACTATCTGGACATCTCCCGGGATGCAACGGATATACTTCTCCAATACCTTGTTTCGAGTAATCGAAACATTATCGATATTGCGGAAGAAATACGGCTGGAGCTTCTGATGCTTGAAGCCCAGGAGGAGAAGAATGAACAGTCAGAGGTCCAGCTGGCTGAGATTGATGCGCTGGAATCCTATATCGAGACCCACCCGGATGATCCCGATGTCATAAAATATACTGACAATAAGAAAACGATAGAATATGAGCTGGAGTTTATTTACGGAGCGGATCCGCGGACAGATGATTTGGAGCGAACCCTGATGAATCTTATCAACGGCAGCCTGGATGCAAATCTGGGTAAATTCATGCTGATCAGAGATATGTTTGACGGTTCTTCCTTAAAGCCCAGGGCGCTTCCGAGTGTTCGTCTGATGGGAGAAGGCAGCACGGCTGTCAATTTGCCAACGGATACGGCGCCGTCCCGCATTTTTAATTACAGCATGGTACAGAGACTTGTTGAACCAGCCTTTGCCAAGGATGCCCGGCTAAGTAAGGGAACTCGTACCCGGCTGAATGAGATGCTAGATCCTGACGAGTTCAAGAGGAGTTTTTATGAGAATCCTGACAGTGTACCGGTCGCGGTCTCTCTTGGAATGGGCTATATTTTAAATATGCACCAGGCTTGGGTTCCTGACGGTTTCGCTCTTGGGAACCTGCTCTATTCGTTGATCCTTGCACCGGGTGAAGAGCAACGCATCATTGTTCAGGAGCACATTCAGTCCTATACGGTCAGCGACGAGGCGGCTGCACTTGATACTGTCAGCGACACTTATACAAATACACAACAGGACAAAGAGACAGCGGCGTTCAATAATGCTGCGGAAAGGTATTCGGGTGCGCATTCGGATTATGAGTATTATTCCGAAGCATCCAGCAAAGGTGAAGCTGGTCTGGGAATCAAGGCATTCTTTGGTCTTTCAGCAGGAGTAAAATCAAAGTCGGTCAACAAAGGGAGCGGCTCTTCGAACGCATATCAAACCGACACCTACAATGAGGCCTCTCAGGCAGCCCAGAACTTTCAGACGGAGATAAAAACCGAAGCGGAGCGTATCGCTGCAGCCCAGCGGACCAGTATCCGCACTGCGACCAGCAAAGAGACAGAATCAGTGTCCTCGAGGATTATTGCGAACCACAATCATTCGCATGTCATGACTGTCCAGTATTGGGAGGTCATGAGGCGTTACCGTATGGAAACCTGCATTGAAGGTGTTGAACTCGTTCTGTTTGTGCCGCTCAAGCCGGTGCGTTTTTTGCCGGACGAGTCATGTATTCAAAGTTTGCCGGACGAATCGGGTACTCAAAATCAGATAAATTTCAGTAATTATAATCTGGAGATCAACGATATATATGATTTTAAGAAAGAGTATTTTGACTTCCGTTATGGAAAGCTTCTACGCCACGCGGACATCCTCACGCCTAGGCTTCCTGTGAAATATAGGAGCGGACTGAACCTGATTCGAAAATTTGCCGCTTATCCGGTCTGGATCATGGAGAAGAAAGCGGGGAATGCGAACAAAACCGTTACCCTTACACTGAAAGGAAGCTTCCTTGAATTCGACAATATCGAGGCGACACTTTATTTTGCAAACAGCAATGTTAAAGTCCGTGGCATGGTAACGGACAGGGAGTATTTTCCGATCGACCCGTCTCTGAATACGAGGGACGAGGTTATTTACGGCATTCAGGGGCTCAGAAATGACAATCAGGTCTCCAGACGCAAGGGCTTCCTGAACATGAAAGGGCTGTTTGAAGCAAAAGATGTCAGTAAAGAACCAAAAATCTGGAAGTTTTCATTTTCAATACCGGCAACAGTTACGGCCCAGGACATTTCGTATATTCGGGTGGAAAACAATATCAGCAGTTGGTCCTGCCGTTTGAGCCAGGAAAACCAGTATCTGGCTCCATACGAAATAGCTGCTATTGCCAACTATGAGGATAAACTGATTGATCTTTATAAAGATGATACAAAATCCGGGAAAGACCAGAGAAAAATCGCACATTACGAGGAAGGTCTGCCGGAATGCTACATCACGCCGAACATTACTTTCACAAGGAACGAACTGCTGGGACTTGGACCTCTGAGAGTACAGGCTGAGATTACCGATCCGAACAATAACACGGATCCGACAACAGAAACTCCGATAACGCTGCAGTACGGGGGTTTTGATATCGATCTTTCGAACCGTCCCCCGGTCCTTCACTACACCGAGGTACTGGAGATGGAGGAAACCCTTCATCATGTCCTCTCCAACACGATGCACTATTCGCAGGTGATCTGGTCCTCGCTATCCGACGATGAGCGGATTATGATGCTGGAACCTTACACTGTCGGAATGGATTACGATCTTTATGGTGAATTCGATACGGAGAAGACTGAGGAAGACATCGACAAGATACCGCTCTTAAACTGCGTCAATGCGAAACGTGTTATCGGGTTTTACGGCAACTGCATGCTGCTTCCGTTCACCTACCCGCAGAAGCTGGCGGAAGCTTTGGGGAAAACGGCCGGCGAGATCCAGGAAGAACTGTACCGGTACCACACAACGAGTTTCCGCGTTCCCTCGACGGTGATTTCGGTTCCGACTCAGGGTATGGTCGGCGAGGCGGTCCTCGGTGCTACAAATGTAAGCGAGAAGATCGATATTACCCGTTTCTGGAACTGGAAAGATTCTGAGATCGATCATATGAATATCGACCAGACTTCGTTTAACGGAAACAGTCTTCTTGCGACTGCAACGACCCGCGACATCGATGCTCCGACCCAGGGAGCGGCGGCGACAGCCCATATCGACAGCAGCAGCCTTCTCAGCGCCCTTACCCAGCGGGCAGCACCGACATTTGCCAATGCCCTCGCTAACACGGACATCCGTGACCTTCTTAAGAGCACGGACAGCAATGCTTCAGCTGGCCGTGACAAAGTCGTCGACTCTACCAGCGGCATGATCAACAAAGCGCTGGATGCGGCGGCACAGGTAGCTTCGGCCTATCTGGGCGGAAAGACAGGTAAGAGCAATACCGCTTCCGGCCAGAATAATAACAATACACAGCAGAAACCGGCTGAGGGCGGAGACGGTAACAGCAGTGAAAGCGGTGACGGCAACGGTAATGGCAGTGAAGGCGGCAACGATAGCAGCGGTAAACCCAAGCCAAAACCGGGCGATGGGGGGACCGAGGAAACGCACTCGGGAGCGGAGGGAAAGCCTCCGGACCATAATATAACAGAAGAAGGAGGACCGAAAAACCCGTCGAAAGAGTCTTTACAGGAGAAGCCTGGGGAGAATGATCCAAAGACGAACGATCCAGAGACAAAAGATTCTGAGACGAATGATCCTAATAATCCTGGGCAGGATGAGACCGATGACGATCCGTTTGGCGTCCACGGTATTTTTGATAAAGCTCTGGAACTCTCTGAACAGGGAATATCCGGCGTTGAGTACTTTAATCGGGAAATGGAAAAACTTACCGGCGAGTACGGGAATTATCAGGAGGGCGAGATTGAAGCTTTCCTGCGAGACTTCTGTGAAGCCAACGGTGCAGACTACGACGACATTGTTGCCAGCGTGGAGGAAATCTTCGCGAAGGCTGCCGCTGACCGGAGCTGATTCCGGGTTTGAAAGGAGAAGACCATGACATCTGAAAATGAAAACCTCGTAACCGGTAATCAGGTCGAAGAAGCTATAAATAATGGAAATGCATCCAGTGACAATCTTGTCAATGCTCTGGCTGATGTGATCAAGAGCGAAGTGACACCTGAGATGCAGAATGTTAAAGGACAGATTTATCAGCGCATCGCAGACAGTACTGAGGTGAAATCAACCCGTATCCCGGCTCCGCTTAACATAACGGAGCTTGGAGGCTACTTTAATCTTATCGACCAGGTCGGCGGATCTGCGGCACTTGAGGACCGCAAGGCTGAGATGAAGCTTGCACTGATTGCGTCGGCGTTGGGGCTGCCAGTGAAGTGAGGGGGTGAGAGGGATGGCGGATCATAATTATACGAGCGTGAATCCGGAAGAGAATGTGTGTGAAGAATTGAAGGAAAGTATCAACGAAGCAGATTGTGAAGAACAGGTTTATATGGATCCGATGAAGATTGTAGTTGAGAAGCCTGCCTCAAATAAAAACTTAAAGTCTGAAATTATTAAGGAAGCTACACAATTCGTAGATGAGAAAGATTGTTACAGACTGAAAAAGGAAGACCTTGGATCCTGTGGCGTATATGGGAGTATTATATATAAAGAACTGAGAAAAAAAACATATCAGTATCAAGTAAAAAATGGAGATAATATCGATATCGAGACATGGAGAACTGTCAGATTTAAATATACTAGAGAGTATGAGAATTCATCTATTGCTTTTGATGTACATACAAATCAGGAATCCAGCAGTATTGTACTGTTCCATGAAGATGGAAATGAAAAAATCCCTATAGAAGAAGTCAAAGAAAAAGATAAAGTGTTCTTTTTGGATTCAGGTGATCCAGATGATAGATACATAATTAGTATTTGGTCTGATAATAAAATGAAGGTTTTCCTTAGTGTTGATGAGCAAAAGATAACTACTTTGAAATTAAATTCAGAAATAAATATCAAAAACTGTTATTATAAAATATTTATAATTAATAAAGATTATGAAACAACAGTATATGACTTATCAATAGAAACAGAGAATGAGGAGAGCTCTTTTACTATTTATAATTATAAAGATGACGTAATAAGCTACAATAAAAACAAGGTATTATGTATAACTATGGGATTAATTTATCCGAGAGGACAGTATTCATTAGTTATTAAATCAGACAGAGCACAAACCATTAGCGCAATGTTAAAATTACATAAAGATACTTTGCTTTGTGAATATGGAGGAATCTGGCGTAATACATATGATAAAGAGTTTAAAGTAGGGACATTATTGGATATAGCTGCTGCTCCAGAGACAAGAATTCTTTTACACAGATGGTATCTTCCTAAAGAAATAGCTGGATTACTTAAGGGAATGCTGGAGATAAAGGAAGCAAACGGTGAACTATCAGGTTATGCTAAACTATATGATAAATGGGCACCAATCATTTCCCTAGCAGTATCTATACTTGGATTATTTAAGCCAATGGCAGTTCCATCGATATTTTTGGGGGCATTTATCAGTGTTGTTCGACCAAGTGAAATATACAGTAAATTAATAAAAGAGTTTGTAGACAAGATACAAGGTGGAGTAGAAAAATCTCGTGATGAAAAAGGAAATGAAATATTTAGAGAACATTGCCTATATGAAGAATACTATGTATATAAACAAGTGCTTAGTGATGATAAAAAACTTGAATATGCTCCCTATCTTGAAATTTCATTAGATGTTTGGAGGGATTATCCATCAATGGAAGGGCAAGCTGGCTCAATAGGAATTTTCACCCCAAATAATATTAAAGAATAAAACTTTAAGTATCGACATTTTGTACATAATAATAAAAACCCATTAACAATATGATTCATTTTATTCCCGCCTCCCTCCGCCTCCATTCCTTCAACCGCCAGCTCGCCCGCATGGCCGTCGAGTACCTGGAGGGGCAGGCCGAAGTTCATTTTCTATCATTCGAAGACCTGCCCTACATGAACCAGGATCTCGAATACCCGGTTCCGGAGGCAGTCGCGCGTGTGAGAAATGAAGTGCTTGACGCCGACCTCATCTGGATCTTCACACAGGAGTACAACTACAGCTACCCGGGTCTTCTCAAGAACCTGCTAGACTGGCTCTCGCGGCCGGCGAACCAGACGGACCGGAAGAGCCAGTCTGTTCTGGCCGAGAAGAAGGCTGCCATCAGCGGCGCCGCCGGCGCCTCAGCGGCCGGAAAAGCAAGAGCAAAGCTCCGCGAGCTGCTCGAGCTTGTTGGGGTGGAGGTACTCCCAGAGGAGACCGGCGTGGTTCTCGGGAAAGAGGCGTTCATGACGGATGTCCTTACGCTCACGCCGGAAGAAGAGGCGGCGCTCAGAACGGAGGCGGAAGCGGTATTAATAACGCTTGAGAAATGAGGAGTCTTATATGCCCAGCTACCAATATCTCATCAAAACCCACACCGGCACCGCTCCCACAGCAGGCACTACAGCCTCCATCGCAATCCAGCTCTGCGGGAGTGAGGGCCGCTTTAAGGATTTCAAGAAACTTGATAATCAAAAGTCGGAGGATTATGTGAGCGGGGATATCAGCAGCTTCATCTGTCTGATGAGCGGAGACCATGGCGAGATTGGGAAGATCATAGTTAGATCTGAGCAAAATGAAGGGGCTGTGAAATAACATAGCTCCTATAGAAAGAAGTAAAAGAAGGACCAAGGGTTCATACAAGCCCAAGGTCCTTCCTTTTTGTGTTATAATTTACTTGCGATGAAAACTAAAACACAAAGATATTCTAATACAAAACAGGCAGGAACAGTTATTCCAAGACGGATCATTCTGCCACCTTCATGCGCATGAAGACGGACTATATGGGAAATGATCAGCTGCTCCCGGCATACAATGTCCAGATCGGTGTTGCTGACGAATACATAGCAGTAGTCGATGTGAACCAGTACCGTTCTGACATGGACTGCTTTATACCGCTCATGAAGAGCTTTAAGAACATTTATGGCTTCTATCCAAAGTATCCTGTGGCGGATGCCGGCTATGGTTCTTATAACAACTATATCTTCTGTGAAC
>CACZSO010000022.1 GCA_902783795.1 uncultured Eubacteriales bacterium | reverse complement strand
TATGTTCTATCTTATCTGTCTGTTCGATGCACCTTAAGATAAAGTCATAATCCTGGGCGCCGTTAAACTCGGGGTCAAAGCCGCCGATGGTGACTGCCAGGGATTTTCTCACGCAAAGGAAATGGCAGATATAGTTATTCGCATACAGAAGGTCACGGTTAAAATCCGGCTTCAGGTTCGGGAAGAAGAAATAATTGGATTTTTCCCCGATCTTATCCTCATCTGAATAAAGAAGCTCTGTTTCCGGCTTTTCATTGATGCGTTTCACCATTTCCCACAGCGCATCATATTCCAGACAGTCATCATGATCCAAAAGGGCTATATATTCGCCTTTGGCCATTTTGAGCGCTTCGTTCGTATTATCCGCAATGCTTAGATTCTCCGGAAGGTCCCGGACACGGATCCTGTCATCCATCTGCTGCCAGCGCTGAAGCTCGGCGCTGACGGCCTCGTCGGAAGGATCGGCATTTACGATGCAGAGTTCAAAACGGGGGTAGACCTGGCCCGACACGCTCCCCAGCATATCCCTCAGAAAAACCAGAGGCGTCCGGTACACCGGCACCAGGATGCTGATCAGAGGTTCATAGGCAAAATGGGTATTCCGCTTCTCTTCCAGTTCTGCCGGTGAAGAGCGGAAATTCTTGAACCAGATGTTATACCGGTCCCTGATCTTATTCAGCACTTTATAGACCGGGCTGGTGTCTTTGAACTTTTCCCGGGTCCATAAGGCCCGGGCAGATTTTACCATCAGGGCAGCTTTTACCGCCCGCTCATCCAAAACACGGGAGGCTTCATCTATGATCTGCCCTTGTTCTTCTAAAAAGGCCTGTATCCGGACTTTTTTCTTTTCCGTAAGGGGAATTTGCAGGAAATAGCCGGCCTCCGGGAAATCGGCCTTTCTGAACATCATATAGCCCACATCGGGACGGCTCCCCCGGATCAGGGTAAAGGGGATCTCCTCATCTCCGGCAAAGACCTTAAACGAGGCCTCTTTCTGCCCATCATCTGAAGATGCCCAGCCGGTAACGTTCAATATCCCGTCTTTAATAAAGATCTGGTCTGTAAACAGATACATCGGCTCCTCCTTATATCCCTGTCCAGTATTCTGTATGAAGGCACAGCTTTCTGTTCATGGAAAGCGGCAGGCGGAAATAATACCGCCCCAGCAGCGCCCCCAGACATTTTGCCCGGCAAGAAAGCCCGGCGCCGAAAGAGGCTCCCGGTTTCTTTCTGAGGCTGTCCTTTATATACCGGTACTGTGCCCGGTAGATATCTTTTTCTGTCACATTCAGCAGGCTGTCTGTACCCTCTTCTGTTTTAAGCGCCATGCCCGCATTCAGCCCCAGTACCTGGGGATACATGGCTTTTAAGGCAGCCAGCTCGAAGCTTTCCTTAAGGTCATGAAAGAGCCCTGCAGACAGATCGAAGCCTGCCTTCACCTGTCCGTCATAATACACAGAATAACCGGCATAAAGTACCCGGGCACACCATAAGTATTCCGCATAGGAAAGGCAGATCATTTCATAGCTGCCTGTTTCTTTTAAGATCCGGGCATTCACAAGGCTTACGATATTCCGATGCATGAAAGTCCGCACTCCGCAGGCCAGCACACTCTTAAGGTCATAGACTTCCGATGTCTCCGGATACAGGTAATGCTGGGCTGCACGTTGTTTTGCCGGTGTCTTTTTAGAGGGGATCAGCCGGCAGAAAGCCGCTGCCGTTCTCTCTTTCCAGAGATCCTCCGCCAGTTTTTCCGCCATATCCTCCGAGGTCAGGAACACATCCGGATCCAGGAACAGGATCATATCGCCGGTGCTTTCCTTAAGGCCGGTGTTATAGACTTCTCCTGTAAAGGAGGTACCTGCAGAGAGCAGGGTCGCCCCTGCTCCTGTAAGGTACTCTTTATCTTCCGGAACTTCTGTTCCTTCCGCATAAACAATAATGATCTTTGATGCCTTCAAGGTCTGCTTCTTTAAAGCTTTCAGCAGCCTTTTCAGGTGGTTCTTCTTTTTGAAGACAGGTATGATCACATCCAATGTGCCGTCCATGTCTGCTCCTTATGCTTTTATTCTTCCTTCAAAAATGCCTCGTATGCCTTTTCTGCTTCAAAAATATCAGACTTTGAGCAGATCTCCCAGGGGGCATGCATGGAAAGCACCGGGACACCGGCATCTATGACCTGCATACCATAGTTGGCGCTGATATAGGCGATGGTTCCGCCGCCGCCCACGTCTACACGGCCCAGCTCTGAGGTCTGGAAAGCTACATTGTTCTTATCCATGATATTCCGGATCAT